>JBCDAK010000101.1:0-16164 GCA_039185545.1 Actinomycetota bacterium | reverse complement strand
CCCGCCGCGGCGTGCGGGCTGGTCGGTCTCAAGCCGTCTCGACGACGTGTCCCCTGGCCGGACGGCGGGTGGGACGGCATCGCCGAGGAGTTCGTCCTCACCCGATCGCTGCGCGACGCCGGGCTCGCACTCGACGTGCTGGGCGATCCATGGCGACCGGACCTGGCTCTGCTCGATCGCCCGTCGCGGATCGCACTGACCACCGAGCACTGGGCGGGTGAGACGGTCGACCCGACGGTGTCGGCGTCGACCGAGGCAGCCGCCGATCGGCTCCGCGCTGCCGGGCATCGAGTCGAGATGGTTCCGACACCGATCGACGACGAACGACTGATGGCCACGTGGGACACCTGCTTCTGGCGATGGGTGGCGCGGATCGCCGAGGAGGTGTCGGTGCGCACGGGTCGACCGATCGACGACACGACCTGTGAGCCGATCACCCTCGCCGCCGTCGACGCGGCGTCGCGGCTGACGGTCGACGACGTCACGTCCGCCGAGATCGAGGTCGGTCGGATCACGCACAACCTGCAATCGGCACTCGACGGATTCGACGCGATCCTGACTCCCACCCTCGGACGGGCGTTCGTGCCGCTCGATCACGTGCACGGCGAGGTCGACACCGACGACTACCTGCGACGGAACAGCGAGCTGTTCCCGTACAGCTACCTGTTCAACGTGACCGGCTGGGCGTCGCTCGCCGTCCCCGTCTCCGGCGGCACCATGAGCCCGACCGGTGTCGAGCTCCCCGGCAGCGTGCAGCTGTCGGGGCCACTCGGATCCGAACGCCGCCTCCTCGCCCTCGCCGCAGCGCTCTGAGCGAGACACGACCTGGGCGAGAGCGGACACTGTCCGCCTGCGCCCGTGCCAGATCCGGACAGGTCAGCCGGTGGCGGCGAGGAACGACCGGGGGTCGTAGATGACGTGGATCCGGTGAATGCGACCGTCGTCGAACCAGAGCCACTGGGCGAAGTCGACCGCCAGTCCCGCTGCCTCGAAACTCACCTTCGCGGCGGCGACACCGTCTCCGGTCAGCACGTGCTCGATCGTCGACGACATCTCGCCTCGCGGGGTCTGGCCGAGCGCCTCGACGTACGCGTCGGCCCCTTCGAACGACATCAGCGGATCATCCACGACCACGTCGTCGTGGAGGAGAGATCGGGTCGTGCCGAGATCGATGTCGCCCGGAGTCGTGGCGGTCAGATACGCGGTGATGAGTTCCTCGTCGGTCATGGATCGATCGTCGCCGTGGTGACCGGGTGGCGCTGTTGAATCGTTGCGCTGTTCAGGCGATGGCGATCGAGCACGCGAACCGCCACTCGGACGGATCGGCGCCCGGCGCCGGATCGAACCACTTCACCGCGGGCCGGTCGACGGGCGCGTGTCGACGCTCGGCGATCCACGAGTACAGCGCCGGCCAGGCGAGCGCTGCGTCGGTGAGCCCGTCGCAGTCGACCTCCACGGTGCGGGCGGCCTCCAGTCGGTGGAGTGACTCGTCGGCACGCGACACCTCGGCCGAGCGGTCGGGCGGCACCGCCACCCCGACGTCGTACGAGAGTCGATCGAGCGGGGTGCTCAGCTCGTCCTCCCAGCTCAATCCGACCACCGAGGCGGATTCCCAGGCGACACCTCGTTCGGCCCACGAGTCGGACAGCCCACCGATGGCGGCGACGAGTCGGCCCGATCGCCACGGATCTCGCACGCGCGTCGCCACCACCGTCGTGGCGGGCCGGGTCTGCTCGACGACCCGGTCCTCGTCGAACGAAGCCGCCGTCACGGACGGATCGGCGAGGGACTCCCCCACGTCGAGGCGATCGCGCCGGTTCCATCGGCTCGGCGCCAGACCGAACCGCTCACGGAACACGCGCGAGAACTCCGACGGCGTGGCGAAGCCGACGTCGCCTGCGACCGCGGTCAACGATCGGTCGCATTCGGTCCGCATGATCGCGACGGCACGCTCCAGGCGGGCCCTGCGCGTGAAATCGCCCAGCGTCTCGCCCGTGACCGCGAGGAAGATCCGGTGGAAGTGGAACGGCGAGTACCCGGCGATCCGGGCCAGATCCCGAAGCGAATCGTCCTCGGCGCCCGCGCGCACATGGTCGATCACGAGGTCGACCCGACGTCGATGCTCGACCGAGGTGGTCACGGGAAGTCAGGTGTCCGGATCCGGCACGGGCGCAGGCGGACAGCTCAGTCCCGGTACTCGACGCCGGGCAGGACGCAGAGCATCTCGTAGAGGAGGTTCGCCGCGGTCAGCGACGTGAGGCCGGTCGGGTCGTAGATCGGTGCGACCTCCACGAGGTCACCCCCGACCACCTCGAGACCACGGCACCCACGGATGATCTCGAGAGCCTGGGGGACCGTGAGCCCGCCGATCTCGGGAGTGCCCGTACCCGGAGCGAACGCCGGATCGAGGCCGTCGATGTCGAAGCTGATGTACACCGGTCCCCCGGCGAGCTGCTCACGGACCTCCCCCATGAGCGGTTCGAGCGATCGGTGCCAGCACTCTTCCACCTGCACCACCCGGAACCCCTGCTCCCGCGACCAGTCGAAGTCGTCGGCGGCGTAGCCGGTGGCGCGCACGCCGATCTGGACGACCCGCTCGGCATCGAGCAGTCCCTCCTCCTGGGCCCGACGGAACGGCGTGCCGTGGGTGATCCGTTCACCGAACATCGTGTCGTTGATGTCGGTGTGGGCGTCGACGTGAACGAGGCCGACGGGGCCGTGACGCTTCCTCAGGGCACGGAGGATCGGGAGGACCACCGTGTGATCGCCGCCCATCGTCATCGGAGCGACGTCGGACGCGACGAGGGAGTCGTAGTGCGCCTCGATCCGGGCGACCGAGTCGGCGAGGTCGAACGCATTGGTGGCGACGTCTCCGACGTCGTCGATGCGGAGCGAGTCGAACGGCGCAGCTCGAGTCGCCATGTTGTAGGGACGCACGAGCACCGACTCGGACCGGATGCCACGGGGACCGAACCGGGCGCCGGGGCGGTTCGACGTGCCGAGGTCGAACGGAACGCCGACCACGGCGACGTCGAGGTCGGCCGGATCACTGGTTCCCGGCAGCCGCATGAACGTGGCGATGCCGCCGAATCGAGGCATCTCGTTGCCGCCGAGCGGCTGGGGGAACTCCGACTCGCTCATCGCCTCGCGACCCTACGCTCCACCGCTCCGAGCGGGCGTCCGAGCCTGGCCCGAGCCTGTGCCCGTGACATCGGGGGCAGGGCTCGGTGTCATGATCGCGAGATGGCGACGACGACCGCAGCCGATGGCACGACCCTCGTGTACGACGATCTCGCACCGGCGAGCGACGCCGACGCGCCCGCCGTCGTGCTCGTCCACGGCATCACCGAGAACCGATGGGGGTGGGACCCGATCGTCGACCGGCTCGGAGACTCGCACCGGATCGTGCGACTCGACCTCCGCGGGCACGGCGAGTCGGGGATGGCCGGCCGCTACGACCTCGAGGCGATGACCGGCGACGTGGTGGCGGTCTGCACGGCGACCGGACTCGAGCGACCGCACCTCGTCGGGCACTCACTCGGCGGTGTCCTCGTGTCGGCGGCGGGCGCGGCGATGCCGGTGACGTCGGTGGTCAACGTCGACCAGCCCCTCAAGCTCGAGGAGTTCGGCGATCAGGTCCGGGCGTTCGAACCCCAGCTGCGCGATCCCGACACGTTCCCGGTCGTGATGGGCGCCATCTTCGAGCAGATGGCCGGCAGGCTCGCCGGCACCGACGAGTTCGCCCGTATCACCCGGAGTCGACGCCCGGTACAGGAGGTCGTGCTGGGTGTCTGGGATCTGCTGATGACATCGCCGCCCGAGGAGGTTGCGGCCTCGGTCGACGCCGCACTCGCGACATACGCCAGTGTGGATGTGCCGTACCTGTCGCTGTTCGGCATCGATCCGGGTGACGGCTACGACGGCTGGCTCGCCTCGAAGATCGACGGCGCGATCACCGAGATCTGGGCCGACCACGGCCACTACCCGCACCTGGTCGACCCCGATCGCTTCGTCGAGCGGCTGGAGGGGTTCTGGTCGAGCTGATGTGATCGTTCCGTCGAGCCCCGGGGTCGACGGAACGATCGGAGCGCGATCTTCAGGCGTCGGGCGACGAGGTGCGGGCGGCGGCCACGAGTGCCACCATCGTCGCGGCAGCGAGGAGGGCGACGATCACGAACGTGAGGCCGGGGCTGCGGGTGAAGACGGGCACCAACGCCAGCGGTCCGATCGCATGACCGGCGAACCGGAACGACAGGACCGACGACGTGCCACCGCCACGGTTCTCGGGCACCGCCAACGCCGCCAGGTGCTGGAGGATCACCACGCCGAACGCCACGCCGACCATCGCCGCCACCATCACGATCGTGAGCACCACGGGTGACCCCACGAGGCCCACGAGAGCGATGAGCACGCCGCAGCTCGACATCGCCACGACCGACGCCCGGACCGGACCGACCGAGTCGAGCACCCGGCCGAGCAGCGGACTCGCCACGGCGCCCGCGGCTCCGATCACGGCCAGCGACGCTCCCGCGGCGAACGATCCGACGTCTAGCTCGTCGCGCAGGTAGAGCCCGACGAACACCGCCACGCCGAGCGGGCCGGCCGCCCCGAGGAACGCGGCGAGCCAGAGCACCGCCATGCGCCAGGTGAGAAGCGGTCGGAGCTTCGGTGCCTCGGCGCCCGGTCGCGGCGCCCCGGGCGCCGGGCGGAGCGCGAGCAGCCCGGCCACCACCGCGAGGAGGACGAACGCCCAGCGCCAGTCGATGACCGCCAGACCTCCCGCGGCGAGCGGCGCTGCGGTGCTCCCCGCCGCCTGGAAACTCGAGTAGATCCCGACCGCACCACCCGTGCGCGATGGCGGGATGATCTCGATCAACCCGGCGAGCAGCAGCGGCGTGATGAACGCGTTGCACATCCCCTGGAGCACGCGCGCCGCCAGAAAGACGCCGAGCGTGGGAGCGAACACGGCGGCGAGCGACGCGACGGCGTAGCTGATGAACGTGATGCGGGTGACCCGAGCTCGGCCGTAGCGCTCCCCGATGGTGCCCGACACCAGCATCAGCGCGGCCATCGGCAGCAGGTAGCCACTGAACGACCAGTTGACGGCCGCGGTCGTGGCGTCGAATTCGTCGCGCAGCTCGGGGTAGATGGCGATCACGAGGATGGTGCCGAACGGTCCGAGGAACCCGCCGATGTAGAACGGCAGCGTGGCCCACGAGAGGAGCGGAGCCGAGTCGGAGATCCGCCTCGCATTCATCTCCTCCGACCGGGCGCTCACCGTCGGAGTCTCGCACGGGACCCCGAGAGCCCTCGGGCCTGGACGAGACGGCCGGCGGGCTGTGGTGGGATCGTGACGAGATGAGCACGTCGACGTCGGCGGGACCGCCGTCCGGCAACACGGCCGTCGAGATGATCATCGAACCGCGCGACCGGCCCGTCGGGTCGGGGACGGTCCGACGCCTCCTCCCCTTCCGTCTGCGGCGCACGGTCGGTCCGTTCATCTTCTGCGACATCATGGGCCCGGAGGAGTTCTCGCCGGGTGTGGCGATGAACGTCGACGCCCACCCGCACATCGGTCTGTCGACGCTGACCTACCTCCTGTCCGGGCGCGCGGTGCACCGCGACTCCACCGGCGCGGTGCAGACGATCGAGGCCGGTGCGGTCAACTGGATGACCGCCGGCTCGGGTGTCACCCACACCGAGCGCGGCCACCCCGACGACCTCGACCGGACGTCGGACATGTTCGGGGTGCAGACCTGGGTGGCTCTCCCCGACGATGCCGAGGACCGTTCTCCGATGTTCGAGCACGCGCCGTCCCATGCGGTGCCCGTCGACGAGCGGCCCGGCGCATCGATCCGCGTCGCGACCGGGTCGGCGTTCGGCCTCGACTCACCGGTGACCGGGTCGTCGCCGTTGATGCTGGTCGACCTGTCGCTCGAGGGCGGCTCGATCGAGATCGGTCGCGATCACCCCGAACGCGCGGTGCTCTCGCTCGACGGTGACCTGACCGTGGGCGGCGATCCACTGCCACCCGGCTCGATGGCCGTGATCGATCCCGATGCACACCCCGAGGTCGCCGGCCGAGGTCGGGCGATCGTGCTCGGCGGCGAACCGGTCGGGAAGCGGTTCATCTGGTGGAACTTCGTCCACTCCGACCAGGACCGGATCGAGGAGGCGAAACGCGAGTGGACCGACCAGCGGTTCCCCACCGTCCCCGACGACCACGACCCCTGGGTCCCACTCCCCTGATCGGCGACACCGTGTGCGTGACCCACGGTGTCGCTATGTGAGGGCGTCGGCGATCCAGACCACGGCCAGGCCGAGACCCATCGTGATGGCCGCCGACCGCCACCTCCAGGCGGCGAGCCCGGCGAGCACAGCGGCGACGATCCAGCTCGCCTCGACCTCGATGCCTCCGTCCGACACCACGAGTTGATCGGCGACGATGGCCGCGAGGACCGCCGGCGCAATGAGGCGGAGCGTCGCCACGGTCGACGGCGAGGGCGGCGGAAGACGCCCCGCTGCCACGATCGCCGACAGCCGGATCAGGTACGTCCCGACACCGACGAGGAGGACCTGGACCGCGGGACTCACGACGACGGGACCTCCGGTGGACGAACCACCAGTCGGCCGGCGGCGATCCCCACCACGGCGGCGACCACGACGTTGAGTCCGTTCGGCAGCGGCGCTCCCGCGACGGCGACGACCACCGCCACCATCGCGGCGACCAGTGCCGGTCGATCGGTGACCGCCGGGACCGCCAGTGCGATGAACATCGCCGGGACGGCGAACGACAGATCGAGCTCGTCGGGGATCACCGTTCCACCGAACACGCCGACGACCGTCCCGATCCACCAGCCGCTCGCGAAGAACAGCCCGGCTCCGAGGACGAACGAACGACGGCTGTCGGGGTCGCGGTCGATGTCGAACCGGGCGAGCGACAGCGATGCCGCCTGATCGGTGAGCAGATACGCCAGCCCGACTCGCCACCGGGCCGGGAACTCTCGGAACGCCGGCGCCACCGCGGTGGAGTACAGCGCGAAACGGGCGTTGATCACGAGAGCGGTGAGGACCGCCACGTACCAGGCCGACCCGTCATCGATCAGGCTGATCAAGCTGAGCTGGGCCGCTCCCGCGAGGATCAGCCACGACGCAGCGACGCCGACCCACCGATCGACCGAACTCTCGACGACGGTGACGCCGTAGACGACACCGAATGGGAACGCTGCGACAGCGAGCGCCGTGGCCGCCTTCGCCCCGGCGAGGACCGCGTCACGCCGGAGTCCCGTCGACATCAAGTCACGATGGTCGCACGTCTCGTCGCGATCATGGCGGTCTCGTCACGACGTTCGGAGGTCTCCGCGCCACCCGTCGTGATGCGCGACCTGGTCGTAGCCGAGTCGACTCACCGGGCCGAACTCCCGCTCCGGCCATCCGACCGGGATCAGGCATCCGAGATGGACGTCGTCGGGGATCTCGAGCACCTCGCGGATCACCGGTTCGGCGACCCCGTGGAACGTGGTGAAGACCGTTCCGAGCCCGAGTGCCCGCGCTGCGACGACGAGGTTCTGCGCCGCCGGGTACACCGACGACCACACGAACGATTCCCGCGGTGCCTGAGGCGGGTAGACCGCCTGTCCGCACACGAGGATCAACACCGGGCACGTCGCGAGCGTGGTCACCAGGTGTGCGGTGCCGTCGAGCATCAGGCGCGTCGAGCGGTCGGGACGGTCCATCGCAGCGACCGCCGGCGTCATCACCCGCTCGATCGCCTCGCCGATCGCCGCCTTCTTCTCCGGGTCGCGGACGACGACGAAGTCGCGACCCTGGCTGTTGGCCGGACTCGGCGCCCACGTCGCCGCCGTCACGATCCGTTCGATCAGCTCGTCGGGCACCGGATCGGGCTTCAAGTGGCGCATCGCCCGGCAGGTCTCCATCGCCTCGAACACGTCCATGACCATTCCTCTCGTTCCCGGCGGTGTCCTCGTGGACGACCGTTCTCAGGCCGTCGACCCACCGTCGATCACGAGGACCTGGCCGGTGATGAACGCCGACAGATCGGACACGAGGAACAGCGCGCCCCTCGCGATGTGATCGGCGTGACCGGCGGTGCGAAGTGGATTGCCGGCGATGCGCTTGTCGATGTCGACACCGCTCTGGCGGAGAGGCTCCAGCTGGTCCTGGACACCGGGCGTGTCGATGACACCTGGCGCGATCGCATTGACGCGGATCCCCCTGCTTCCGAGCTCGTGGGCGTGGGCTCGAGTGAGGGCCATCACCGCCGCCTTCGACGCCGAGTATGCGGAGATGTTGGCGCCGGCGCGCAACCCGGCGATGGAGGCCAGGTTGACGATCGCCCCACCGTCGTTCATCCGCTGGGATGCCTCGCGGGTCGCACTGAAGAGGGCTCGCACGTTGACGTCGAGCATCCGAGCGACGAAGTCATCGGTGGCGTCGGCGAACGGACCGGTCGTGGGATAGATCCCCGCGTTGTTGACACAGATGTCGAGCCCCCGCTCGCCGGCGGCGCGGTCGAGTGCGGCGGACAGCTGCTCGGCGTCGGCGACGTCACACGCCATGAAGTCGGCTCCGATCTCGGCAGCGACGTCGGCGCCGCCCGGGTCGAGGTCGGCGATCGTGACGATCGCGCCCGACTCGACGAATCGACGGGCGATCGCCGTTCCGATTCCCTTCGCACCGCCGGTGACGACCGCACGTCGCCCGGTCAGGTCGATCATCTCAGCAGGGCTTTGAAGGGTCAGCTCGGCGCTCATCGCCTCAGACTCGCGAACTCCTCGAGCGCCCCGAGAGTCGCACGGCGACGGAGTGGGACGCGCCGGGCCGATCGGGGCGACTCAGGATCCCACGCCGAGGTTGATGAGGCCGAGGGTTCCCGGACCGTTCCACGTGTCACCCGACTCGAGTGCGACGCCCGTGCCGTCGGTGGAGGGGTCGCCGATCAGCCCGTCGGTCGCCCACGTGGTGTCGGGTTGCCCGAACTGCGCGTACTCGCCGGTCTCGAGGATCGCGGCCGTGACGGCCTCGTCGAAGTAGAGCTGGGTGGTCAGTGCCGGCCCGTCGGAGACTCGCACCGTCGCGTGGATGTGCACGGTCCGCCCCGGGTACCAACCCGGGAAGATCGTCTGGAACTCGAGGATCCCGTTGTCGTCCGCGGTCTGGAGGCCGCGGCAGAACGTGGTGCCCTCACCTTCGTCCTTGCCGTCCCCGTTGTCCGTGAACGCCGAGTAGTCACCGCTCGCGTCGGTGTGCCAGATGTCGACCCGAGCCCCGGGGACCGGAGCGCACGACTCGTCGACGACGCGCAGACCGAGTCGAAGCGGGTGCCCCGGCGATCCCTCCGCGATGTCGCGGCGATCGAGCAGTTCCGGCGAGGGGAACGGGCCCTCACCTGCGGGCGACGTGGCGGTGCAGATCGACAGGCCGTCGAACATCGCCGGCGTCAGCAGCGGAACGACCGACCCGGTGTCGGCGGTCGCGGCCGGGTCGACCCCGGCGTCGGGCGGGTCGCTGTCGGGTGCCGACTCGGTGGCCGACACAGGATCGGTCGCGATCGTCGCTCTCTCCGTCGACGGAGGCTCGGTGCCCGCTGCCGAGTCGGTCGAGGCAGTCGAGTCGGATTCGTCGGTGGAGCTGCAGGCTGCGGCGACCAACGTCGACGCGCCGATGAGGAAACGCCGACGGGTCGATCGTGCCGAACTCCGATCGTCTCCGGCGGGGAGCGGGACGGACGTCATGACAGAAGTCTGCACGCCCCGAGTGAGAGACCGGTGAGACATCGATCCGAAGGATGCCGAGCGCGTCGACCGCGGCACGCCATCATCCGCAGGTGGGCCACGGATCGTCGACACCGCCTGCGACGGCGCTGGGGTCGACCCGCGTGCTCCTGCTCGTCGGCCTCATCGCCGCGTTGATCGGCCTCAACTTCACGATCATCAAGTTCGCCCTCGACGACACCACGCCTCTCTTGCTGGCCGGGATGCGGACCGTCATCGGAGGGACCGCGCTGCTCTCGTTCGCGCTCGTCCGTGGCGAGCAGCTCCCGACGACCGCGCGTGACCTGGCCAAGATCTTCGTGGTGTCGTTCAGCATCACGACGGTGTCGAGCGCGTTCCTGATCCTCGGAATCGACCGCGTCCCCGCCGGCGTCGGGTCGCTGATCTCGAGCACGATGCCGCTGTTCACCGCTCTCCTGTCGTTCGGCTTGCTGCGGACCCGGATGAGCGCCGCAGCCGCCGCCGGCCTCGTGGTCGGATTCGTCGGCACGGCCGTGCTCGCCTCCCCGTCGCTGTCGGGGGACGCGGCGGCGGTCGGCATCGGGCTGCTCGTGCTGTCGGCGATCGCCTGGGCGTTCGGAACGGTGTTCATGCGCTGGAAGGACTTCAGCCACCTGTCGCCGATCGTGATCGTCGGTGTGCAGCTGTACATGTCGGCTGCGGTGCTGATCCCGACGGCGTTGATCGTCGAGGGCACCGCCGACACCGAGGTGACCGGCCGGTTGATCGGCGCCGTGCTGTACGCCGCGATCCCCGCCAACGCCGTGACGTTCGCACTGATGGCCTACGTGACGCAGCGAGCGTCTCCCACCCAGGCGGCTGCGAGCGCCTACCTGATCCCGGTGTTCGGCGTGCTGTTCGCCTGGTTGCTGCGCGGCGAGGTGCTCGGCACCACCGAATTCGCCGGAGGCGTCCTCGTCGTGATCGGTGTGTACCTCGTGGTCAGCCGGCCGACTCGGAGCGCCGTCCGGTGACCGACGTAGCGCAGGCCGACGCATGATCCGGCGGTCAGCCGCTCCAGGTCGGAACGCCCGACTCGGCGGTGTCGGCGGGCGTCGTAGCATCGGGTGATGACGACCCGCAGTGCGCTCGCAGGTACCCCCACGCCCGAGCGGTACTCACTCACGGCGCAGCCGTCGACTCCGCCCACGATCGTCCGCGGCGAGGGCGCCGCACTCTTCACCGACGACGGTCGTCGCATCATCGACGCCGCCGGCGGAGCGGTCGTCAACAACATCGGGCACGGGCGGGGCGAGGTGGCCGATGCGGTCGCGGCGGCCATGAAGGACCTCGACTACGTGGTCCCCATCTGGGCGACACCGCACCGGGTCCGACTGGCCGATCTCCTCGTCGATCGTTGGCTGCCGGACGGGTTCGAGAAGGTCGCGTTCGCCGGTGGTGGAAGCGAGGCGAACGACACCGCACTCCGGGTCGTCCGGATGCATCACCTGAGCCGGGGCGACGAGCGTCGACACAAGGTCATCGGACGGGTTCCCAGCTATCACGGAGCGACGCTCGCCACGCTGGCGATCGGTGGTCACGAGCAGCGGCGCGCCGGGCTCGAGCCGTTGCTGGCCGAGTACCCGCGGGTTCCCTGGGACGACGCCGACGCACTCGCCGGAGCCATCGAGGCGGCCGGGTCCGACACGGTCGCAGCGTTCATCGCCGAGCCCGTGATCGGTGCGTCGGGGGCGGCGCTCGTCGCTCCGCCCGACTACTGGGCCTCGGTCGCCGAGGTGTGCCGCCACTACGGCGTTCTGATGATCGCCGACGAGGTGATGACCGGGTTCGGTCGCACCGGAGGGCGGTGGGGACACGAACACGACGACTGGTCCCCCGACGTGATCGTGTCGGCGAAGGGCCTCGGCGGCGGCTACGTACCGCTGTCACTGGTGACCGCCACGAACGACGTGCTCGACCCGATCGCCGAGGCCGGGAACAACGTCATGTTCTTCACCTTCTCCGGGCACGATGCCTCGCTCGCCGGCGCGCTGGTCGTACTCGACATCCTCGAACGGGAGGGCCTCGTCGAGCGCGCGATCGAGGTCGGCGATCGACTCCGCCTCGGCCTCACTGCCGCACTCGACGACTCGTCGCACGTGATCGAGGTACGCGGCCGCGGAGCAATGCTCGGCGTCGAGCTCGATGGGCTCACCTCGACATCGATCGTCGCAGCAGCGCTCGATCGCGACGTGTGGATCTATCCAGCCGGCTCCGGCCCCGCCGTGAACGACGGCCTGCTCTACGCACCCCCGTTCGTGATCGACGACACCGACATCGACCGGATCGTCGAGGTCACCGCCGACTCGATCGCCGCCGTGGCCGGCGGCTCGTGACTCCATGTCCGCCACCGTCGGATACGTGATCCACCGACCCGAGTGGACGGAGTCGCGCATCGCCGACGTGCTCCGGTCCGACGGTCATCGCGTCGAGTTCTCCTGCCCCGCGGCCGGCGATCCACTCCCCGATCTCGCGCAGGTCGACGCCGTCGTCGTGGGCGGAGGACCCGTCGCCGTGTACGAGGCCGATCATCATCCGTTCCTGGCTGAGGAGATCTCGTGGGCTCGGCGAGCGGTCGAATGCGAACGCCCGTTTCTCGGTATGTGTCTCGGATCCCAGATCCTCGCGGCGGCGTTCGGACGCACGTCGATCGGTCGCGCCGACCGAGCGGTCGAGTTCGGTTTCCACACGATCGAGATCACCGGAGCGGGCCACGGTCTGCTCGCCGGGCTGTCGTCCGTGTATTCGATGCACGAGGAGCAGGTCGACGAGATCCCCGACGGAGCCGAACTCCTGGCGACGAGTGAGACGTTCGACGTCCAGGCGTTCCGGCTCGGTCGGTGTGCGGTCGGCGTGCAGTTCCACCCCGACTGCCGCGAGGTCGACGTCCCGTCGTGGTGGCGTGACGCCGATCGATACCGGGGTCGGCCCGGCGCGCAACGGCTCGCCGATCAGGTCCGCGACGCGCGACGCCACGATGCCGCGATCCAGTCGTGGACCGAGAGGTTCGTGCGCCGTTGGATCACCGGCGATCTCCCGACGGCACGCGCCACCGCATCGACGATCAGAACAGACTCTTCTGCGGACGGATGATCAGTTCCTCGATGTTGAGCTCGATCGGCTGAGAGATCAGGTACTCGACCGCACGGGAGATGTGCGACACGTCGCCCACCGTCGTGGTCATCGCCGCCTGCATGGCATCGATCTGCTCCTGTGGGAGCTTGCCCGCCTCGTCGAACTCCGGCACGTCGATCCCGGCCATCGCCGCCATGCCGCTGACCAACTCGCGGTCGACACTGCGGGTGAAGTTCGTGGCGAATGCACCGGGGAGGATCGCGGTGACCCGGATCGGATCGTCCTCCAGTTCCTGGCGAAGTGTTCCGTTGATGCAGTTCACGGCGTGCTTGGTCGCTCCGTACACGCCCGAGTCGCGCCGGATCGACGCCGTCGACGAGACGTTGATGATGTTGCCCTCCGAGCCGGTCGATCGCATCGCTCGGATCGCCGCCTGACACCCCACCGCGAGAGCGAGCACGTTCACCTCGAGCATCGACCGCCAGCTGTCGGGGTCGCCGTCGGCGATGGTCGAACCGACGTCGCCGAAGCCGGCGTTGTTCACCATCACGTCGAGTCTCCCGCTCGACTCCGCAGCGCCGGCGATCCACCCGGCCAGGGCGGAGGAATCGGTCACGTCGAACACGGCGGTGTCCGCGCGACCACCCGCCGATCGGATCGTGTCGGCCGACTCCTCCATCGGCGCCGCCGTGCGCCCGGCGAGGAAGACGTGTGCGCCGAGCGAGCCGAGATGCTCGGCGATGGAGCGTCCCATTCCGCTGGACGCTCCGGTGACGCACACCGTGCGTCCATCGATCGATCGAGACATGGGGAACCTCCTGTTCCGAGCCGATCGCCTGATGACGTCGGCGGGATGTTGAAACCTGACATTCTGTGATCGAAATGTCAGGTACGTGAAGCCTGACATTTCGATGTCGATGTGTCAAGCTCCGGGCCATGCCCATCGGGTCGTCGACACCGTCGCCCCGCGACGAACGGGTCGATGCGATCGTTCGAGCGGCGATCCCGGTGTTCGCCGCTCACGGGTACCGGCGGACGTCGATGGCTCTGCTCGCCGACGCAGCCGGTGTGTCACGACCGGCCCTCTACCAGTACTTCGACGATCGAGCTGATCTGTTCCGAGCGGGTTTCGGCCTGCTCCTCGAGGAGGCGACCGACGCGGCACTCGCCGCTCTCGACGAGGTCGACGGTCTGGAGGAGCAACTCGACGCCTACCTCCAGCGCCTGTCGGGAGACGGATACGAGTCTCTCTCCGACACCGACTTCGGCGCGGAGCTGATGGAGGCTCGCCACGAGTTCGCCTCCGACGTGGCCGCCGCGGCCCTCGACCGGGCACATCGCGGCCTCGAAGTCCATCTGCGCCGACACACCGGCGCCGACCGCCGAACGCGGGTCGACGCGTACGACCTCCTCACCTTGTCGCCCGCCGGTTTCAAGGGAGATCAGCCCACGCCGGCGACCTACCGCCGGCGCCTGAGATCACTCGCACGCGCCGCGGCGAAGATCCTCGCCGACTGAGAACGGGTCGCCGGAGCGACCGCGCCTCGATCAGGTGACGGAGACGTCCAGCCCTGCCGCCCGCCACGCATCGACCAGCTCCGGTGCGCTCGTCGACTCCGAGATCACCACGCCGACGTCGGACGCGTCGGCGATGCGGAAGGGTGCGACCGCCCCGAGCTTGGCGGACTCGACCGGCACGAGCGTCTCGGCGGCTGCCGCGATCCACGCTCGCTTGGTGTGGAGTTCGTGGCGCGAGCGGGTCGTGGCACCGGCGTCGACGTCGATCGCGCACACACCGACCACGGCGAGGTCGAGATGATGGCGTCCGATCGCCTCGACGGTCGACGGGCCCGTGCACGCCATCCACTGCAGATCGACGTCGCCGCCGAGGAGCACGACCGACGCGTGGGGATGATCGGCGAGGGCCATCGCCGCCGCCGGGCCGTTGGTGACGATGGTGATCTCGAGCGACCGGGGGATCTGGGCCGCGACCTCGGCGGTGGTGGTCCCGGCATCGAGGCCCACCACCTGTCCCGGTCGCAGGCGGTCGACGATCGCTCCCGCGAGGTGCGCTCGCTCGGGGGAGTCGTCGGCAGAGCGACCGGCGAACGAGGACGACAGCGGCGAGACCGGGACCGCACCACCGTGCACCCGCCGTACGAGTCCGCGGTCGTGGAGCAGGCGGAGGTCGCGGCGGACCGTGTCGACCGAGACACCGAGGTCGGCTGCCGCGTCGTTCGTGGTGATGCGGCGGCGCTCGGCCAGGCGGGCGAGCAGCCACTCGTGGCGGTCCGCGACCAGCTCCGGGGATTCGGTGCCACTCTTCACGTTTGTGCACGATACTGCACGATCAGTTGCTCGAACGTGCACGGCGTCGTAGGGTCGTCGAGATGTCCCCGGGCTGGCCGACCACGAATCCCGACGTGCGGATCACCCACGTCGAGGTGCTGTCCGACTCCTGGTACACGTTGCGCCGCGTCGACTTCGACCACCGCGATCCCACCGGACGATGGAGTCGACAGCAGCGCGAGGCATACGACCGTGGCAACGGGGCGACGATCCTGCTCGTCGACTGGGAGCAGGAGACGGTGGTCCTCACGCGTCAGTTCCGAATGCCCGCCTACGTGAACGGCCATCCCGATGGGATGTTGATCGAAGCCGCCGCCGGACTCCTCGACTCCGACGATGCCGAGACCGCCGTGCGGCGTGAGGCCGAGGAGGAGACCGGGTACCGCGTCCGTTCGGTCGTCCCGCTCTTCGAGCTCTTCATGAGTCCGGGGTCGGTCACCGAGCGGGTGGCGTTCTTCGTGGCCGAGTACACCGTCGACGACCGCATCTCGCGTGGCGGTGGCGTCGCCGAGGAAGGCGAGCAGATCGACGTGGTGGAGCTGACCCTCGACGACGCACTGGCCGGCGTCGCCTCGGGACGGATCGCCGACGGCAAGACGGTGCTGCTCCTCCAGTGGGCCGACCTGGAACGGCGCCGACGAGTCGGAGCCGCGTGACGTGATGACCGGGAACGTCGACATCGCGGGTGTCGCGGCGATCGTGACCGGCGGAGGAGGTGGCCTCGGGGCGGCGATCTGCGCCCGACTCGCCCGCGACGGCTGGACGGTCGTGGTCAACGACATCGACGCGGCCGCCGTCGAGCGGGTCGTCGCATCGATCGCCGCGTTCGGCGGCGCGTGCATCACGGACAGCTTCCTCCCCCTCGCGCAGAGCGCGGTGCAGGCGCCCGGGGACCCGGATCGGATCGTGGCCTACCCGGACAGCCTGGTGCGGCAGCCCAACGGCT
>JBCDAK010000100.1:0-16682 GCA_039185545.1 Actinomycetota bacterium | reverse complement strand
GTCGACGGGGTTCATTGCGACGCCGCGGGTCTGAGGGCGCTTGCCCTTCCAGCGGTTGCTGCCGGCCTTGCCGACCTTGATGAGCTCGTGCTCGGAGTTGCCGACCTCGCCGACGGTGGCGCGGCAGTCGATGAGGACGCGGCGCATCTCGGTGGACGGCATGCGCAGCGTGGCGTAGTCGCCCTCCTTCGCCACGAGCTGGACGGCGATGCCGGCCGAGCGGCCGATCTTGCCGCCGCCGCCCGGGCGGAGCTCGACGTTGTGGACGGTGGTTCCGACCGGGATGAATCGCAGCGGCATGGCGTTGCCGGGCTTGATGTCGGAGCCCTGACCCGACTCGACGGTGTCACCGACGCCGAGTCCACGCGGAGCGAGGATGTACGCCTTCTCGCCGTCGTTGTAGTGGAGCAGCGCGATGCGACAGGTGCGATTGGGGTCGTACTCGATGGCGGCGACCTTGGCGGGTACGCCGTCCTTGGTGCGCTTGAAGTCGACGATGCGGTACTGCTGCTTGTGACCGCCGCCGCGGTGGCGGCTGGTCTTGCGGCCGTAGCTGTTGCGACCACCGGTCTTCGACTTCTTCGCCAGCAGCGACTTCTCGGGCGCGGTCTTGGTGACCTCGGAGAAGTCGGACGACGTCTGGAAGCGGCGGCCGGGGCTGGTGGGCTTACGGGAACGGATGGCCATTCTGGATCGGTCCTCTCCGGCTCTCAGTTCTCGAACAGCGGGATCTCGCCCGCCGCCAGGGTCACGATGGCCCGCTTGGTGTCGGGCGTGGTGCCGATGCGGTTGGTGCCGCGGGTGCGGCGACGCTTGCCCTTGCGGTTGAGCGTGTTGACCTTGAGCACCTCGACGCCCCAGATCGACTCGACGGCGTCGCGGATCTCGGGCTTCGACGCCGAGGGGTGCACCTGGAACGTGTAGACGCCCGTCTCGATCAGGTCGTAGCTCTTCTCGGAGACGACGGGGGCGAGGATGATGTCGCGAGGGTCCTTCATGATCAGGCGTCCTCTCCTTCGGCGGCGGCTTCGGCGGATGCGGCCTCGTCGGCTTCCTTCTTGAGCTGCGACGCCGGACGGGAGAATCCGGCCGCCTCGGCCGACTCGGCCGTGTCGAACCAGACCTCGGCCACGGTGCGGTCGTAGAACGACGTGCCGGGCAGGTGGTACAGCATCGAGTCGGCGTTGCCCTTGATGGGATAGCCCTCGGGCATCTCATCGGGATCGTCGAGCGGTGCGTGGCTGCCCTCGCCGTGCGGCGACGGGTCGACGAGGTTCGACACACCGTCCTCGTCGGCGTCGCCGGCGTCCTCGAGACGCTCTTCGGCCTCGTCGACCGCAGCGGCCACCTCGGCCTTCTGTGCGGCGGTCGGGCCGTCGGCCGACGGAACGGTCTCGGCGGTGAAGACGACCCAGTCGTTGCAGAGCACGTCGTAGGCGTTGAGCTCGGCGGCGTCGATGACCTGCACGTTGGGCAGGTTGCGGAAGCTCAGTCGGGCGGCCTCGTCGTCACGGCCGAGGACGACGAGGACGGAGCCCTCGAGGCCGAGTGCGTCGAGCGCCGACTTGGCGGTCTTGGTCTTCGGGGTGTCGATGCCCCACGAGTCGACGACGACGATCTTGTCCTCGCTGGCCCGGTCGGACAGAGCCGACCGCAGCGCGAGCTTGATCATCTTCTTCGGCGTCTTCTGGTGGTACTTGCGCGGCTTCGGACCGAGGGCGATGCCGCCACCGGTGAACTGCGGCGCACGGATCGAGCCTTGGCGGGCGTTGCCGGTGCCCTTCTGGCGATACGGCTTGGCGCCGCCGCCACGGACGTCGGAGCGGGTCTTGGTCGACTGCGTACCGGCACGCCGAGCCGCGAGCTGGGCGGTGACGACCTGGTGCATGACGGGGACGTTCGGCTCGATCCCGAACACCGCACCGTCGAGTTCGACGGACCCGGCGTCCTTGCCGGCCGGCGTCTTGGTGGTGAGCGTGGGCATGATTCTCAGCTCCCCTGGCCTGCGAGCTTGACGGCGTTGCGGATGGTGACGACCCCGCCGGCCGGGCCGGGGACGGCGCCCTTGATGAGCAGCACGCCCCGCTCGGCGTCGGAGTCGACGACCGTGAGGTTCTGGGTGGTCACCTGCTCGTGGCCCATGTGACCGGCCATCCGCATGCCCTTGAACACACGGGCCGGGAAGGCGCACTGACCGACCGAGCCGGGCTTGC
The DNA here is from genome assembly GCA_039185545.1 of Actinomycetota bacterium. Lineage (GTDB taxonomy): Bacteria > Actinomycetota > Acidimicrobiia > Acidimicrobiales > Ilumatobacteraceae > Ilumatobacter_A. The sequence goes on along the minus strand of JBCDAK010000100.1, from coordinate 14,469 downwards.
GGTGCGTCTTGTGCGCACCGTGCGAGGCGGGCTGACCGGAGAAGTTGTGACGCTTCATGGTGCCGGCGAAGCCCTTGCCGCGGCTGGTGCCGGTGACGTCGACCTTGGCGCCCGACTCGATCTGCTCGACCGTGATCTCCTGGCCGACCTCGAACTCGTCGACCGAGTCGAGGCGGAGCTCGACGAGCCGCTTGCCCGGCTCGACGCCCGCCTTCTCGAAGTGGCCAGCCTCGGGCTTGCTGACCCGGCTGGCCTTCTTGGTGCCGTAGGTGACCTGCAGGGCGGTGTAGCCGTCGCGCTCGTTCGTCTTGATCTGGACGACGCGCATGGGATCGACCTTGACGACGGTCACGGGGACGACCTTGTCGTCGACCCATGTCTGCGTCATGCCGACCTTCTCGCCGACGATCGCTGTTGTTGCCATTGTCTGTTCCGTCTGTTCCTCGGTCATCCGAGCGCGTCGGAGGATTCCGGCGCTCTCCACGCAAAAGCTCCGCCGCACGACAGAAGGCCGCGCACGCGGAGCTCGAGAACTCGGTTGTGCCGACTGGTTCCATCCCATCGATGCGGGTGGCCTGGTCGGACGTCGATTGCTGAGTGTGTTGGCGACCGGGATGCCTCCCGATCACGGCCATGCAATGCTATGGATCGTCTCTGGGCGTTCCAACGTGCGGGGACACCAGGACCATCTCGTGCACAGTTGCGCGCGTCACACACGCGACAGTGCACGCGAACCCGGGATCAGCCGCCGATGAGCTGGTCGATCGGTGCGAAGTCGTCGGTCAGCACCGTGGCGCCATCGAGGTACTCCACGAGGTCGTCGCCCGCCACGATCTCGCCGGCGCCGGCACCGTCCGGGCCGACCCGCTCACGTCGTTCGAGGGCGGTCTCCGACGGATCACGGTCGGCGCGCAGGAGCTCGGCGAACGAGTCCACGTCGAGAGGTGAATCGCTCGCGAGGATGACCGAGTTGCCGCTGTCCCCTGCCACCAGCAGCGGGCCGCGGACGACCACCACGTGGTCGAAGACCCGACCGAGGGTGGCCGCCTGTGCCCGCAGGAACGTCTCGTCGGTCCCGTCGATCAGGTTCCCGACGTAGACCCCGTCGTCGCGCAGGACCCGATCGACGTCGGCGAGGAACTCCTCGGTCGCCAGGTGGAACGGCACCGATCGGCTGCCGAAGGCGTCGCCGACGGCGACGTCGGCCGAGTCGTCGGGAAGGTCGCGCACGCTGAGCCGAGCGTCACCGACCACGATCGACACGTCGGGACCCGGTTCGAACTCGAAGTCGTCGAGCACGACGTCGACGAGCTCCTGGTCGATCTCGAGGATCACCTGCTCGCTGCCGGGCCGCGTCTCCCGCACGTACCGGGGAACGGTGAAGGCACCGCCGCCCAGCGAGAGCACGTCGATCGGCGACGAACCCTGGTGGTGGACCTCGATCGTGTCGACGATCCGACGCACGTACCAGAACTCCAGGCGGAGCGGGTCGTCGAGATCGACGTAGCTGTGGCGGAGGTCGTCGAGCACCAGCGTACGACCCGACTCGAGCGACGGGTCCTCGACGATCGACAGGCAGTAGTACGCGGTCTGCCGCTGGCAGGGCGAGTCGACCCCGGCGACGCCGAGCAACGACAGGGCGAGGACTCCCCCGAGACCCATCACGGTCCAATCCTCGGGCGAAACAGCACGTTTCGGACCCGGCACCGAACGTGCTGTCCGGGCGGTGCGGCGGTCGAGAACGAACAGGACGAGGCCGCCGGCGACGAGCACGAGACCGATCGTGACGATGAGGGTCGTGACGGCGGCGGCGGCGACCAGCACGTACCCGGTGAAGAACGTGCCGAAGAGTGCCCCGACGGTCCCCCACGCCGACAGCTGGCCGACGGTCGCGCCGGTCGAGTCGAGATCGCGGAGCTGCAGCTTGACGACGGCCGGCGGTACGGCCGACAGCACCGTGGCCGACGGGAGGAACCCGAATGCGGTGAGGACGATGATCCGCACCCCACCGGCCGACCCGCCGGATTCGCCGAGCACCCGCACGATCGGGATCGTCGCGATGGCGAGCACACCGCCGGCGACGAGCAGCGGTCCGAGCAGGCGCCGGGGATCGACACGGTCGGCGGCCACTCCGCCGGCCCAGGCCCCGACCGCGATCCCGGCGAGGATCGTGCCGATGATGCCGGTGAACGTCTCGAGGCTCACTCCGACGTAGGGCGCCATCAGGCGACCCGCCAGGATCTCGAGCACCAGCACGACCGCCGACGTCCCGAACACCAGCACGATCGCCAGCCATGACGGCAATGCCCGCACCGGCGGATCGGTGGACTCGCCGGCGTCGCTCACCGCCGGCAGGGTACGGGTCGCGACCGTCAGTCGACCGCGACGACGAGGTCGGCCCGATGCCGAGTGGCGCGGACGAGCGCCGCGTTGACCTCGTCGGACTCGTTCACGAAGCGCGCGGCGTCGATCGCGCTCCTCCCGAATCTCTCGTGTCGCTCGACGAGCCGACGGCGTCGGAGATCGTCGTCGACGTGCAGGTAGACGGTCGGTGAGAGGAGCGGTCGCAGCCGGGACCATGGCTCGCGATCGAGCAGGAGATAGTTGCCCTCGACGACAACGAGGTCGGCATCCGCGGAGATCGTCATCCCGCCGGCGATCGGTTCGTCGAGATCACGATCGAACGTCGGCCAGGCGACGTCGCGTCGCGCCGCACGCACGTCCTCGACCGCCGCCACGAACGCGTCGGCGTCGAACGTGTCGGGCGCCCCCTTCCGCCCGCGTCGATCCAGGCGATCGAGCGCATCGTTGGGCAGATGGAAGCCGTCCATCGGCGCGATCACCGCTCCGGTGTCGTTCGCCACTCGCTCCGACACCGTCGACTTCCCGACACCGGGCGGGCCGGCGATCCCCGCGACCACGCGGCCGCCGCGCCGGCGTGCGTGTCGGAGCGATCGCAGCGACTCGACGAGTTCGTCGACGGTCACGCCACGACCGCCGACGACCGGTCTGAGATCGAGTCACCGGTCACCGGGTCGAAGAGGTGGAGGCGGTCGGCCGCGATCCGCAACGACACCGGCTCCCAGCGGCTGGGGCTGGTGTTCGGATCGTCGAGATATCGCACGAGAGCGCGACCCGGGTTGGCGAACCGGGCGAGTGCGGTCTCGGGTTCGTCGGTCATCTCCGCCGTGCTGTCGTCGACGTCGACCGGTGGCGCATCGATGACGGCCGTCACGATGAGGTGCCCTCCGTCGCCCACGTGGTGGACGACGCTCGCCGTGAACGGCCCCGCCGGGTCGGGCACGAGATCCTCCGGACGCACGCCGACGATCACGGGTCGGTCGTCGTCGACGTCTGCTCCGTGGGACGCTTGGCCGAGCGACAGCTCGTGCGCACCGAGCGAGAGCACGGGCCCCTCGTGATCGGACCGCAACGTCCCGGCGAGCAGGTTCATCGCGGGTGCTCCGATGAACCGGGCGACGAACAGATCGCGGGGCCGGTGGTACAGCTCGTCGGGAGTCCCCTGCTGCACGATCTGGCCGTGACGCATCAGGACGATGCGATCCGCCATCGTCATCGCCTCGGTCTGATCGTGCGTCACGTACACGGTCGTGGTTCCGGATCGGCGGTGGAGGAACACGATCTCCGATCGTCGCTCGACGCGCTGCTTGGCGTCGAGGTTCGACATCGGCTCGTCCATCAGCAGGACGTCCGGGTCGCGCATGAGCGACCGACCGATCGCCACCCGCTGGCGTTGTCCGCCGGACAGTTGGTGCGGCTTGCGGTCGACGAGTTCGGCCAGTCCGAACAGCTCGGCCACCTCCGCCACCCGTCGCCGGATGCGGCGGCGATGTTCACCGGCGCTGCGCAGCGGAAAGCCGAGGTTCTCGGCCACCGTCATGTGCGGGTACAGAGCACCCTCCTGGAAGACCATGGCGACATTGCGCTCCTGGGGACGAACTCCGGCCGCGTCTCGACCGTCGAGGGCGACGATCCCGGCGGACGGCTCGTCGAGCCCGGCGATCAGGCGCAGGAGGGTGGTCTTGCCGCACCCTGACGGTCCGAGCACCACGACGAACTCGCCACGCTCGACGCGGAGGTCGACGTCGCGCACTGCGACGACTCCGTTGTCGTGGGCGCGTCGCGCCCGGTGGAACTCGACGGTCGACACCATCTCGACGACATCATCGCGCTCGCGCCTCGGTCTCGCGCTCGAGTCTCGGTCACCGCTGGGGAGGCAGATCGAGCTCGACGCGCACGTCGAAGACGTCGCCGCGCATCCACGTGGCCGACCGGTGGAGCGGCTGGCCACTGTCGGCATCGATCGTCTCGCTCTGGACGCGCCAGGTGGGCGGGGACGCGCCCACGAATCCGAGTCGTTCGCCGGTCCGACGGTCGGGCAGTCCCATGGTGACGGTGACACGACGGCGCCAGGGGCGGACGCCGAGGCCCTCGAGGGCGTCGAAGATCGAGGCCCCGCTCCGGACGTCGTCGGCCACTCGCTCGCCGACCCACTCGACGAATCGATCGGTCGCCGCCGATGCGACGAGGTGCTCGACCGAGATCACTCGGCTCGACACGAGTTCTCGCGCCGTCGATCCCGCCGCCCCGCGCCATCGCACCGCACTCGACACCAGTTCGTGGGCGTAGCCGGCCCCAGCCACGATCCGTCGGACGCTCGGCGGACGGCCTCGCTCGATCGGATACGCGAGCTTCAGCGCAGTGAAGGTCCCGCGGCCCACGATGCGCCGGACCACGGTGCGCCGCTCGAGCTCGCGCAACACCTCCCGCGCCGTCTGGCGGTTGATCTCGAACCGCTCGGCCAGTTGCATCTCGCTCTCGACGAGCGTGTTGGGGGCCAGACGCGCCCACGAGCGCTCGAGGTCGTCGGCGATGAGCTGATACCGCGGCGTCTCGGTGTTCGACGCCGGCGAGCTCACGGCCCGAGACGATACGGGCGCCTCCACGCGGCGACCGTCCGTCAGCTCGATGCGACCGATGCCACCGACTCGACGAGGTCTCGGAAGGTCGCGAGCGACACCGTCGATGCACCGGCGACCTTGGCCCCGTCGTCCCACCGGCGCAGGGAGACCGCACCGTCGTGACCGTCGAGCTCCTCGAAGGCGATCACCTCGGAGGGGGTCATCGGGCCGCCCTGCAGGACGAGGCTGCGGACCGACGCTTCCGACAACCCGTCGTGGTAGCTCGGATCGATCGCGCACAGGTAGCGCTTCGCCGGCACGTGGAGCCGGATCGGCTCGGTGACCTCGGGACCGAACCAGTTGGCGAGGAAGCGGGCACCGATGTCCTCGTGGCGAAGATCGCGGTCGAGGAAGTCGGCGCGGTCATCGCGTTCGCCTGCGAGGAGGTGTCCGATGTCGTGCAGGAAGGCCGCCACGATGGTCGGAGCGTTGGCTCCGTCATCGAGCGCCAACTGACCGCACTGTGCTGCGTGGGACGTCTGGGTGACGACCTCGTCGTAGTTGCTCTCGCCGCGACGCCGATAGAGATCGAAGATCGCGTCCGCCACCTCCGCGGGGGTCGCGAGCTCACGCCACGCGATGAGCCCGCCGGGGTCGGTCGGGTCGGTCGTGGTCATGATCCTCCTGTCGGGGTCGGGTCGACCGCGCGGCCGCGAAAGTGGCCGATCGTGCTCACACGCGTACGGGTGTCAGCGGTGTGGCCGGCGAGCCGAGCGCGCTTTGCGGCGTAGTAGTCCTCGCGCCGATCGCCCTCGGAGCTCGCGTTGAACGTGAGGAAGATCGCACGCCGCGGCGTGTCGCTGCGGTTGTCGGCACTGCGATGAGGAGTTCGCGAGTGGAACCACACGGCGTCGCCCGGAGCCATCTCGAGCGGCCTCCACTCGAGCGACTGTTCGACGGCGGTGGGGAGACAGCCGTCGCCGTCATCGTCGAAGAGATCGCGGTGGTGTCCGGCTGCGAACTCGAGGCACCCGTTCGATTCGGTGGAGGGATCGACCGCGATCATGCACGTGAGGTGCGCGTCGATGAAGGGGTAGGCGGTCGCGTCCTGGTGTGCGGTGAAACCGGCACCACCGGCGAGCTTGAAGTTGATCTTCTCCTTGTAGAGAACCACCGGCTCGCCGAGCAGCTCGGCGCCCGACTCGGCGACCGCTCCCGAGCGCACCAGAGCGCCCAATCCGGCATGGACGTCCGCGAAGTACTCGGTACGAGCGAGGACCGGCCCGTCGTCGGTCTGTTCGTGGTGGTGCAGCAGTCGGGGATCGTCACTCCGTGAGATCTCGTCGACCCACTCGGGCAGGTGGCGTCGATCCCTCTCCTCGAGAACGCCCGGGAGATGCACGAAGCCGTCGGCGATCCAGCGCGATCGACGATCATCGTCGACGCGTGTGGGTGCGGTCGGCGGTAGCGGGGAGAACGTCACGCGGCCACCCCGGGCGTCGGCGACGCAGGAGAGGGCGACACGATGTCGTCGGCCGATGCGACGAGATGCACGATCGGGACCCGGCTGTCGAGATCGACGAGAACGAGGTCGCCGCGCAACCCCGGCTGGAGCCGGCCCCGATCGGCCAGGCCCACGGTGTCGGCGGGCCCGGCCGTGACGAGCTGGACCGCGGTCGGGAGGTCGCACACACCGTCTGCGATCAGGATCCCGACGGCGCCGAGCAGCGTGGTCGGCAGGTAGTCCGACGCGAGTCCGTCGCAGAGGCCCAGCTCGATCAGGTCCCGAGCGCTGACGTTGCCCGAGTGGCTGCCGCCGCGCACCACGTTGGGGGCGCCCGACACGGTCCGCACGCCACGCTCCTTGGCCCGCCGCGCCGCGTCGACCGTCGTGGGGAACTCGGCGACCGTGGTCGACCGATCGACGGCGAGATCGATCTCGTCGGCGGAGGTCGGGTCGTGGCCCATCAGACGGATGAAGCCCGCCTCGGCCCGCTCGCTGAGCCAGTCGAACGCCGCGCCGACGTTGTCGATCTTCGAATCGCGCTCCACGACGATGTCGTCGATGTACGCCTTCGCCGCCGCGTCGTCGAGACCCTTCGTTCCTGCGATGTACCTCTCGTAGTAGGTGCGGTCGACGTACTGGCCGATTCCCGGGGTGTGATCCTCGGCCGAGACGAGGGGCACGTCGCCGGTCGCGAGCCGGTGATGCGCCGAACCGAGCTGGTGCGCCAGGCCGGCCAGACCATCAGCGTCACGAACGTCGAGCCGGTACAGGACGCGATGGTCGACTCGCGGGTCGCGTTCGGCGCGACGGTGGGCGATCGCGTCGCACAGTCGTTCGGCCTGCTCGACGGTCCGGTCGTACTTGGCGCCGTTCTCGAATCCGATGCCGTGGAACACCGTGGTCACACCGGCAGACCGAACGCGCGCCTCGAAGGACCGCAACGCGAACGCCTCGGGCAGCTCGACGTTCGGTCGTGGGCGCAGCTCCTTCTCGAACCCGTCGGAGTGGGTGTCGACGAGACCCGGCAGGCAGTACAGACCGCCGCCGTCGATCGCCCCCGGCGGCGGAGTCCGGACCGCGTCGACCGACTCGATGACCCCGTCGCGGATCACGACCGTGGCGTCGCTGAGGATCCGGTCGTCGACGACGGCCCGCACGTTCGTCACGGCGAGGTCGAGACGCCGTCGCGATGACGACGGAGGCGGTGCGGACGAACGGGCGTCTCGATCGGCCGCAGCCGTGGTGGCCGGCGCGGGCGTGTGGGTGGAGGTCATCGAGCGACTCCTTCGAGTTCGGCGAGGACGGTGGCCGGTGGACCGGAGCGGACGACGAGGCCGTCGTCGAGCACGACGACCCGCGAGGCGAGGCGGTGCATCGCCTCGAGATCGTGGAACACGGCGAGCACGGCGACCCCCTGTGACGTCAGGTCGGCGATGAGGTCGAGCGCCGCTTCGCGGTTGGCGGGGTCGAGTGCCGAGACGGGTTCGTCGAGCAGCAGCAGGCGCGGCGGCGAGATCGTGCCCGCTGCCAGGTTGACGCGTTGCTTCTCGCCGCCCGACAGGACCGATGCGTAGACGTCCCACAGCGACTCGTCGATGTGGAGCCGGCGGAGAGACGCTGCCGCCGCCTCGAGAGCGACGTCGCGCTCCATCCCGCGGGCGACGCCGGCGCGTGCGACGACGTCGAGTGCCCCGCGGCGTGGCTCGGCACGGAGGAACTGCGAGACGTACCCGAGGTCGCGGCCGCGACGTGCAGCGAGTGCTGCATCGGTCAGAGTGGTGAGATCGATGGGACCGTCGGAGCCATGCAGCACGACCGACCCGGCCGACGGGAGGTAGGTGCGGTAGACGCACTTGAGCAGCGTCGACTTGCCCGCCCCGCTGCTCCCCGCCAGTGCCACGTGTTCCCCGGCGTCGACGTCGAGGTCGACCCCGCGCAGCCCGTCGACGAGGCGGCCGTCGACGTTGTGCAGCCGGAAGCTCTTCTGGAGCCCCCGGATCGACAGGACGGTGTCGACGGTCCTCATGCCCGAGCCGCCGCCACGAGTCGTTGGGTGTAGGCCGCCTGAGGGTCCTCGAAGAGCTGGTCGGTGAGGCCGTGCTCGATGACGCGCCCGTGATGCATGACCATGCATCTCGTGGTCAGCATCTCGATCACGGCGAAGTCGTGCGAGACGACGACAGCGGCGATCCCGAGTTCCTCGAGGAGGCTGCGGATGAGGTCGAGCACGCCGGCGGCGACGGAGGCGTCGAGCCCGGTCGTCGGCTCGTCGAACAGCACGATCGGCGGCCGATTGGCGAGCGCCCGGGCGAGCTGGACTCGCTGCCGCATCCCTCCCGAGAAGGTCCGCACGAGATCGTCCATCCGCTCGAGCGGAACCTCGGTCCGCTCGAGCAGTTCGGAGGCCCGCTCCCGGATCTGCCCGAAGTGGCGCCAGCCGGCGGCGGTGAGCCGGTCGGCGATGTTGCCTCCAGCGGTGACCCCGAGGTCGAGACCCTCCGCAGGATCCTGGTACACGACCGAGAGCTCGTCGACGCGTAGCGAGCGGCGCTCGGCCGCGGTCATCGTGAGCACGTCGGCGAACGAACCGTCGGCGCGACGGATCCAGACGGCGCCGCTGGACGCCGAGTGGTCACCGGCGATGGCGCGCATCACGGTCGACTTGCCCGACCCCGATTCGCCGATCACTCCGAACGCCTCGCCGCGAGCGACGTCGAACGAGACGTCCCACGCGGCGACGATCGACGATCCGTCGGGTGTCTTCTCCGATCCGACCTCGGGTCCGGTGAGCGCGACGGCACGAGGATCCTGCGAGCCGAAGATCTTCCCGAGCCCGTCGACGCGGAGCATCGTGCTCGAGTCATCGCTGCCGAGATCTGCGATCACGACGTCACCTCCTCGTCTCCGCGCTGGCGTCGGCACCAGGCCGCGTCGCTGCAGACCCATCGGGTGATGTCGGCGGATGTCGGCAGGGGTGGGATCTCGACCAGGTACGCGTCGGTCGCGCCACACGTGGAACAGGTCGCGCCGTCGGTGTGCTCCACCTCGAAGGGCACGTCCTCGAACGTGAGCGGCTCGACGTCGGTGTCGGGGGGCACGGCGTAGATCCGTCGCTCGCGTCCGGCGCCGAAGAGCGAGAGAAAGGGCGCGTGGTCGAGGCGAGGGACGTCCCATCGCGGGATCGGAGTCGTGGCGATGACGTACCGACCGCCGACGAGGCAGGGGTAGCCGGTCGACTTGGTGATGACACCGTTGCGGACGATGTCCTCGTACAGACTCACCCACATGCGGGCGTAGTCGGCCTCGGCATGCATCCGTGCGAGCTCCACCATGTTGCGCTCGACACCGCGCAACGGCTCGGGGACCGGCACCTGCAGCACGAGTGTCTGGTCGACGCCGATCGGGTCCTCGGGAATCCGGTGGCGGGTCTGGATCACCGTTGCCTCGTCGACCTCGGTGGTCTCCTCGGCACCCGTGGTCGAGCAGATGAGTCGGCGAAGATTGACCGCGTTGACACCTTCGTCGTCGCCCTGGTCGATGACCTTCACCGTGTCGTCGTCACCGGTGATCGCCAGCGTGATCTGCAGTCCGCCGGACCCCCATCCGCGTGCGACCGGCATCTCCCGCGAGCCGAAGGGCACCTGGTAGCCGGGGACGCAGACCGCGGTCAGGATCGCGCCGCGGAGCGCCTTCTTCGCGTGTTCGTCGAGGATGTCCTCCGAGGATCCGGAGGACGGGGCGTCGAGCAGGTCGTCGAGCGAGACCGAGTCGAGAGCGGTCACGGCTCGTCGCTCCCCGCTGCGGCGCGCACGGCGAGCTTGCGGTCGACCATCGACCGGAAGGTGACGTAGTGCGGCAACTTGAGGTGCTCGAGGAACCCCGACGCGTCGAGCCCATCGGTGGTCATGAGGATCGACTGCTCGAGCTCCGAGGCGCGACCGTCGATCGGGCGATCGCGCTCGCAGGCGATGTCGAGATTCGCCATCGCGATCGCCTTCTTCTCGTTGTGACCGAAGCACAGCCCGTACCCGACGTCGAAGCGCTCCCGGTCCTCGTCGGCCCCGTCGAGGTCCTCGATCGCCTCGACCTCGGTCACCCTCACCGACCCGATCTCGACGGTCCCGCCGGTGTGGGGGTGCGTGATCCGCACCGGCAGCTCGGCATGGCGTACCTCTCCGAGAGTGACCTCGTGGATGTACCCGTCGGGTCCGAGGACGTTGCGGTACCAGAGGTTGACCAGGGCGCCGGTCTCCGCGCGAGCCATGACTGCGAGTCGAGCCGAACGTGCGGCGGGTGGGCGCGTCGCGGTCCGCGTGATGTCGACCGGCTCGGGATCGTCGGTCCGTCGACGATCGACGACGAGATCGAGACCGCGGAGGACATCGAGCAGTCGGCCGAATCGACGCTCGCCGAGCTTCGTGTCGTCGGCATCGTCATCGGGTTCGCCGGCGTGCACCGACGCATCCGCCCGGAGGACATCGCGCTCGGCGGACCGCTTCTCGGCCGACTCGCGCCAGTCGTCGTCGTCCGCTCGGTCGAGGAGTCGGCCGGTGTAGTCGGTGGTCCGCCCCAGCAACTGTGGCCCGGGCGGATTTCGATAGGCGGGCACGATCCGCCGGAGCAGACGGGCGTCGTCGACGTCGGTCGCCTCGGTGTAGGCGAGTCGGGGCAACGTCGCTCGGTAGGAGCGCAGCAGGTGCGCGGCCTCGATCGAATCACCTTCGGCCTGCTGCAGTGCTCGACCGGCGAGATGAGGATCCCACAAGCCTCCCTCGCCCATGACTCGATCGACCGCCAGGCGTTGGCGATCGATCAGCTGGTCGATTCCGAGCCACGGACTCGACGACGACTCGCGTTCGTCTCGTACGAGCTGCTCGGCGGCGGTGATCGCGTCGCGACCACCTCGTGCTGCTGCGTATCCCATGTCAGCTGACTCCTCCGTCGACGTCGATCGTGGAACTGCGGGGGATGGCGACGACCGCCCCGTCGTCGGCGACGAGCCAGGTGTCGATGCCCGCCGGGAAGTCCCGGTTGGTCTCCGCCAGCGCCGAGAAGACCTCGTCGAGCACGCCGTCGATCGCGATGTCGCGCCCGGGCTCGGGAACACCGGGCCCACGGAGGCGGACGGTCGACCAGGTTGGCCCGAGTCGATCACCCGCCTCGGTGGAGGTCGCGATCGCACGACAGGCCATGACGAGCCGGGCGCCGAGTTCGGGTTCGTGAGCGGAGCCCCGGCGCATCGCGAGCAGTTCGTCCGCCGTGGCCGCACGCATGGCGATGACGATGTCGGCATCGGAGAGGTCGTCGGTGGGCCGTGCGCCGGTCGCTGCGGAGAGCAGCGCGGACGGCGACGACTCGTCACGATCCGTTTCGTCGAGGACGGCAACGACGTGATCGAGATCGAGGAGGGCGAGTGCTGGGAGGAGGACGGCCGGTGGCCGATGCGACGCCTCGGCGACACGGCTCGCATCGATCCGTGTCACCACGCCGGGTCGAGAGGCCGCAGCGAGCAGCGCCCGGAAGACCGAGAGCGACGATGCAGGATCGAGGCGGGCCGCGGCGAGGAAGCCGGCCTCGACCACGGTCGAAGCAGCCATCAGTCGAGCTCCTCGAACTCGACCACGGTCGGTCCCAGTGCAACCGTCAGCTCGCGGTCGGCACGACGGCGTTCCCGCTCGACCTCGTCGAGCAGTTCGTCGACGACGTCCGCGGCCGGTCCTCCGACCCGGGCTGCGGCGTCACAGATCGCTGCGGCGAGCGTGGCGGCGCGATCGGTCCCGAGCCTCATCGCCCACCCGCGCTCGCCCGACAGCGAGATGTCGGCGCGGGTGACGACGACCTCTCCGAGATGGAAGCGATCTCCGACGACCGGTTCGCGCACCTGCATCATGACGATTCCGGTCGTGGGCGCTTCGACGAGCACCGGCTCACCGAGGTCGGCGAGACAACGCTCGGCGACCAGACGGAGCCGGTCGACGTCGGCGACGGCGAGCAGTTCGGCACGCCGCTCGATCTCAGATGGACTCGTCCGCTCGTCGAGGTCGACCGTCATGTCCGCAGTCTGCGCCGGGCAGGTTGTCTAGACAAGTCGATTCGACGTCATCGCGGTGAACAACGAGCGAACACTCGGCCCCGCCCCCTCGAGGTCGAGCCGGGGCGACGTCCGGTCACCTGATCCCGAATGATCGGGGGGTGAGGGTCAGCCCTCGGGTCGGCCGGTCAACGTGACCGCGACATCGAGCGTCTCGTCGCCGCGGACGATCGTGACCTCGACCGATTCGCCCGGCCGCTTGTCGCGAATCGCGGCGATGAGTGCCGACGATCCGGTGGTGGCAGCGCCGTCGACGGCGACGATGAGATCGTCGACCGCGACCCCGACGTCGGCCGCCGGTGTGCCGTCCTGGACCTCGGTCACGATCACGCCCTGACCACCGTCGCGCCGGTCGGCGAGGCCCACGCCGAGGAACGCCTCCTCGCGCACGTCGCCGTCGGCGGCCCGACGGAGATCGTCGATGATGGGGATCGCCTCCCCCGCGGAGATGGCGAAGCCCACGTTGGTGGCCGTGAACACGGCGGTGTCGCGGGCGACGGCGGTGTTGATGCCGACGACCTGTCCACCGGCGTTGACCAGCGGGCCGCCTGAGTTGCCCGACGAGATCGCGGCGTCGGTCTGGATGAGACCGTCGAGGAACACGTCGCCCTGCCCGATGCTGCGGTCGAGGGCCGAGACGATGCCGAGCGTGACCGAGGGTTCACCGTCGAGGCCGAGAGCCGCGCCGATGGCCACGACCTCGTCGCCGATCCGGACGCTGTCGGGATCGACGAACGTCGCGGCAGCGAAGCCGTCGCCGTCGATACGGAGGAGGGCGAGGTCGTTGCCGCGGTCGGCCGCGAGCACGGTCGCCCGACGCGGCTCGGACTCACCCGAGAGCCGTACGCGCACCTCGTCGGCACCTTCGATCACGTGCGCGTTCGTGAGGATCTCACCGTCGGTGGTGATGATCACGCCGGACCCGACCCCGACGCCGCCCCCGATGTCGGCCGAGATGGTGACGACCGAGGGGGTGAGGAAATCGGCGACCGACCGGACGTCGATCCGCCCGTCGAACTCGGATGGTTCGGCGATGTCGACCGGTTGGGCGGACGGTCGCTGCGGCGGACGGTCCCACCGTTCGGCGATCTCGTTGCCGACCAGTGCACCGCCGAGTCCTCCGATCCACGCCGTCAGTCCGACGATGAGCAACGCCCACCACGGGAACCGCCGACCGCGCCGCCCCGACGGTGTCGGGGACGGCGGTGATGGCTCACCGGGTGTCGACTCGGTCTCACCGGGCGACGGGGGCAGCGACGGCGGGCCCACCGGTGCGCTCACCGGGCCGGCCGCCGGAGGCAGGCTCGGTGGCGGCGGAGGTGGGAGCGTCGCCATGTGTCGTGTCTAGCGGCGCTCCGACGTGGAGCGGTCGCGTTGTCCAGACGTTGACGAACCCTTTCGGATTCGGTCGATCAGCCCTGCTGGATCTTGATCTCGATGTCGACGCCGGCCGGCAGCTCGATGCGCTGCAGCGAGTCGATCGTCTTGTTGTTCGGGTTCACGATGTCGATCAGGCGCTTGTGGACGCGCATCTCGAAGTGCTCCCGGCTGTCCTTGTCGACGTGCGGGCCACGGATGACCGTGTACCGGTGCTTGTCGGTGGGCAGCGGGATGGGGCCGCGCACGGTGGCGTCGGTCCGGGTCACCGTCTCGACGATCTTCTTCGTCGACTGGTCGATGATCTCGTGATCGAACGCCTTCAGGCGGATGCGGATGCTCTGGGCCATGGTCTGTTCTCCTGCGTCCGGATCAGGCGATGATCTTGGTGACGCGGCCGGCGCCCACGGTGCGGCCACCCTCACGGATGGCGAACCGCAGACCCTCGTCCATCGCGATCGGCTTCCCCAACTCCACCGTCATCTCCACATTGTCACCCGGCATCACCATCTCCGTACCCGACGGCAACTCAATCGTCCCCGTCACATCCGTCGTCCGGAAAAAGAACTGCG
>JBCDAK010000099.1:0-16764 GCA_039185545.1 Actinomycetota bacterium | reverse complement strand
TCGACGTCGAGGCGGTTCCGCAGAGCTCGGGCCGCGCCGGCTCGATGGTTCGAGTGCGAGTCGATCGTCAGGTCGATCGAACGCGGCGACTGCTGGGGAGCGGTGCCCTCGCCGTCGCCAGCGTGGGGGCCGCCACCATCGGGATCGCCGAAGCCATCATCGTCTGGCCGGTCGTCGCGATCCCCTGCGCGGTGACGGGCGCCGCCGTCGCGCGGTCGGGCGGTCGGCGAGCGGTGCGCGCCGAGCTCGAGCTGGAGCGACTCCTCGGAGCGGTCGAACGCGGTGAGGAACCCGCGACGTTCCGGCGCCGACTGCGGAGAAGCGTCAGGCCGGGGTGAGCTCGAGGCTGGCGACGAGCGCTTCCACGCGGGTCCGGATGTCGTCGCGCACCTCGCGGACGATCTCGATCGGTTGACCCGACGGATCGGTGAGTTCCCAGTCTTCGTATCGCTTCCCGGGGTAGATGGGGCAGGCGTCGCCGCAGCCCATGGTGACGATCACGTCGGCCGCACGCGCGATCTCGTCGGTCCACGGCTTCGGGAATTCGGTCGAGATGTCGATCCCGACCTCCCCCATGGCGTCGATCGCGACCGCGTTGGTCTCGGTGCCCGGATCGGACCCGCCCGAGAACACCTCGACCTGATCGCCGGCGAGATGACGCAACCACCCGGCCGCCATCTGTGAGCGGCCGGCGTTGTGGACGCAGAGGAACAGCACCGCCGGCATCGACAGGTCGCCGGTCTCGAGTCGGGCGAGCGCCTTCAGCCGATCGCGGGTGAACCGCTCGACCAGCACGGGCATCCAGTTGGCGAAGCGTGCCCGCTCGCCGATCTTGACCTGCGAGTCGGTGATGTACCGCTCGATCGTCTCGGCGTTGAAGACGCCGTCGAATTCGTCCTGCAGCCGTCGTGCCGACTGCCGGATCAGGAAGATCTGCTCGGTGGTCAGCTCCAGCGGTGCGTCGTCGTTGCTCATCGTGACTCCCCTCGTCGCAGGGACCCACGTCAGCACTCATATCGATGATCGTCAATCAAACTCGCGGTGAACGCTCGGCCACGTCCGGGCGAACGGACCGGCCGGATCAGGAACCCTCGGGGTAGATCGCCGTGAACACGTTGACCGGCTGGGCGTCGGGGCGGTCCTCGTCGGAGATGCCGACCATCTCCTGCATGAGCGCACCCATCCGCTCGACGAACGTGCGCAGTTCGGTGTCGGTGAGCCAGACCTCACTACTCGTCAGCTCGATCCGGCCGTCGTCGCCCTCGTCCGGTGGAAGTCGACCCGCCTCGATCTCGCGTTGCAGGCCGATCTTCGCGAGGTCGAAGATCGATCCGAACGCCTGGGCGAGATCGTACGGGTCGAGGTCGCGGGCGGAGGTGGGCTCGATCTTCCACGATCGGGCGACCGTCTGGTACCGCCGCTCGGTCGTGGCTCCCGAGCGGCGAGTGGCCACCACCTGGATGATTCCGAGCTCCTCGAGCCGATTGACGTGGTGGTACAGCCGGGTCACCGGCACCTTCATCGCCTCGGCGAGTTCGGCGACCGACCGCGGGTTCCTCAGTCGCCGCATGAGCGGGCCGCGGATGGGGTGCGTGATGTCGGGGATCAGGTCGAGATCCTCCATGAGACGGACGTCGGCGATCTCGGCCGCGTCCTCGACCCGTTCCCAGCCACCGTCCCCCTGCGTGTCGGACACGTCGAGAGGATATCGGCCCCTGACGATGATTCAACCCTTGTGAATATTCATTCGAAGAGGTTGAATCATCTGATTCAACCTGATTGAATATTCTCCATGAACCCGGTCCTCCACCACGATCTCTCCCACTCGCACGTCGATGTCGAGCTCGATGAGCGTCGGCGGCTCGCGGCGCAGCGTCGTCTCCGGCGCCGGCTGGGCCGACGGCGTCGCCTGCGCCAGGCCGGCGGCTGAGCGACGAGCCGACGACTGGTCAGCCGAGTGCGTCGACGGCGAGTCGGTGCAGCAGCCCGTTGCTGCTCATCGCCGAGTCGTGTCGATGCGTCGGCTCGCCGTGGCGATCGGTGAAGGTCCCGCCCGCCGCCTCGACGATCGGCTGGATCGCCGCCAGGTCGTAGGGCTCGACGCCGATCGCGTCGACCGCGAGGTCGACCGCACCCTCGGCGACCAGCATGTGCTGCCAGAAGTCCCCCAAGCCCCGACTCCGACGTGCCCCCCGTTGGAGACCGACGAGTGCGTCGGTCAGACCCAGTTCGTCCCACCCCGAGGAGTGGGTGATCGAGACCTGGGCCTCGGCGAGCCGATCCACCCGCGACACGGTCATCGACCGCTCGCCGTCCGCAGTGCGGACGAAGGCCCCGACGTCGACCCCGCCCCACCACCGAGTGCCGAGCGCCGGCGCGGACACCACGCCGAGGACTGGCCGTCCCCGGTGGACGAGTGCGATGAGGGTCGCCCACACCGGGATCCCGCGCACGAACCCCGACGTCCCGTCGATCGGGTCGACGACCCACTGCCACTCGGAGTCGACGTCGCCGGCGTGGCCGTGCTCCTCGCCGAACGCGCCGTGATGCGGCCGGGCCGCCACGAGCGCATCGACCACCATGGTCTCGGCGTCCCGATCGATCCGGGTCACCTCCGTCGCGTTCTGCTTCCAGTCGACCTCGAGGTCGCGGCCCACGAATGCCGGATGCGTGAAGGCGTCGACCTCGTCGGCGATCCCGAGGGCGAGGGCGAGGTCGAGGTCGAGGTCGAGTCTCAGGTCGTGCTCCGACTCGCTCGTCCGACCGTCCACGGCCGCACCCTAGGCGTCGAATCATGGGGCCGGAGGGACGTCAGCTCGCCTCGGTGGGACGTCAGATGCACCGACCTCGGTCGATCTTCCGGCCCTCCGCTGCGGCAGCGTCGGCGGCGGCGAGCACGGAGTCGACCTCGTCTCGATCCACGGCGAACCCCACCAGATCCCGATCCCGCGACGCGGCGTACACGATGCCGATCACGTTCCCGTCGCCATCGACGACACCCGCGCCGGAGTCCCCCACCACGATCTCCCCAGCGATCTCGAGTCCCGAACGTCGCACCTCTCGTTCGACGTAGATGTCCTCGATCGTGATGGCGAGCCGTCGTGTCACGTCGACCTCGGCCGCCGACACGCCGTCGTCGGGATCCCACACGACGACCGTCGCGTCGCCCAGCTTCACGTCGGCCAGCTCGAGGCCCACGTCTCCACTCGCACCGATCGGCGCAGACGTGCGCAGTACCGCGAGATCACGGTCTGGATCGAACGCGACGAGGTCCGCGGTGATCGTGCGGCCCTCGGAGGTCTCGACGGCCAGTCGGCGGGCACCCGCGACCGTGTGCGCCGCCGTCACGATCGTGCGGGCGTCACCGACGGCGATCCCACTGCCGAGCTGATCGACGAGGCTGCACCCGGACGCCCGGATCCCGACGCCGGATCGGATCAGCCGCTCGGCGTCGGCCGGACCGTCGACCCCGATCGGGGGAGCGGGGTCGTCCGAGGCGCATCCGCACATCGCCGACGCCACGACGACGGCGACGCCGGTGATGACGTCACTCCGTCGCATCGAGCAGCCGACCGTCGCCGTCGGCGGACTCGACCGCGAGTTCGAGGAGGCGCTGGACGCGGGCGCCTTCGGCGAGATCGGGTCGGAGCGGTCCGTCGACCGGGCGGCCGTCGCGGACTGCGTCGACCCAGTCGCCGATCATCCGTCGCTCCACCCGGAAGATGTCGCGGTAGGTGTCATGGACCCGGTCGCGCCGGCAGGCACCCCAGATGTCGTCGGGGATGTCGATCGGCTGCGCCGGTCCCGCCGCACCGGCGGCGACGTGGCGGACTTCCTGCACCGACGACCAGTCGTTGAGCGCGTAGACGGAGCCATCGGTGCCGTGCAGATCGAGGTGATGCGTCTGGTCGAAGTCGGTTCCCTCGTGGCTGACCGAACACACCTGCAGCGCGCCGTACGCGCCGTTGGCGAATCGCACCGTCATCAACGCCGAGTCTTCGCTGCGCTCGTACTCGCCACCATCGGGACGCGGCGGACGGTCGACGTACCGGCCACTGATGCAGCCGATCTCGGTCACTTCGCCGAGCAACCAGCGGGCGACGTGCAGCCAGTGACTCCCGAGATCACCGAGGACGCCCGAGCCCGCGAGCTCGGCGTCGAAGCGCCAGTTGTAGCCCGGCTCGCGCCCGAACCCCGCGAAGTAGCGCATCGTGAGGTGGAACGGGTCGCCGACCGATCCGTCGTCGAGGAGACGCCGCACGTGCTGGAACACGGGCATGTATCGATACGTGAACGGCACGAGTGTGACGGCTCCGGAGTCGGTGGCACGCTCGGCCATGCGACGCGCACCGACGGTGGTGGTGGCGACCGGTTTCTCGCACAGCACGTGAAGACCTCGGTCGAGCGCCGTGAGCGTGAGCGCCTCGTGGCTGTCGTTGGACGTGGCGACGATCACCGCGTCGAGCCGCTCGGGGTCGCAGAACTC
The DNA here is from genome assembly GCA_039185545.1 of Actinomycetota bacterium. Taxonomy (GTDB): domain Bacteria; phylum Actinomycetota; class Acidimicrobiia; order Acidimicrobiales; family Ilumatobacteraceae; genus Ilumatobacter_A. Next base: position 12,278 of record JBCDAK010000099.1, on the reverse strand, counting down.
GTCGGCATCGACCGACACCCAGGGGACCTCCCACTCGGCCGCCAACGCCTCGGCGGTCGACCGCGTGCGGCCGCACAGTCCGACGACGTCGGCGTCGGGGTGGGCCGCCAGCGCGGGCAGGTACATCGAGTCGGACCACCAGCTGGTGCCGAGCACCCCGATGCGCACGGGCCGGTGGACGGGACTGCTCACGTCGGATCTCCCGGTGGCGGACCAGAACTCGTGCGGACGACGAGCTCGGGCGGCAGAACGACGTGTTCGGTCGCGTCGCGTCCCGTCTCGACGCGCTGGAGCAGCATGTCGAGTGCGGCGGCTCCGATGTCCTCGCTCGGCTGGTTGATCGTGGTCAGCCCCAGATGCGCCATCGCGGCGAGCCCGATGTTGTCGTAGCCGCCGATCGACACGTCGTCGGGGATCCGCATCCCCCGCGACAGCGCTTCATCGAACGCGCCGATCGCCGACAGGTCGTTGGCGGCGAAGATCGCCGTGGGTGGTCGGGCTCGGTCGAGCAGCTCGGCGGCGCCCGCGCGTCCGGTGTCCTCCGTGAAGTCGCCGGCGGCGATCTGGATGTGATCGTCGAGGCCGTGTCGACGCATGGCGTCGACGTAGCCGATGGATCGGTGCGCGGCACCGGCGCCGCCCCCACCGTCGATGTGCGCGATCCGCCGGTGCCCCGCCGCGACCAGGTGATCGACCATGAGATGCGCACCGGCCTCGTTGTCGGTGTTGATCGTGTCGGCCCAGGCGATGTGTTCGCTCCGCGCCACGACGACGAGCGGGACCGCTCGCGCGGCTTCCTCGATCGACGCGAGCTCGAGTGTGCCGGCCACGATGACGCCGTCGACGCGGAACTCGAGGAACGTCTCGACCGCCACGGCCTCACCCTCCGGTGAGTGGCGACCGTTGCCGAACAGCAGCCGGTAGTCGGCCTCGTCGGCGGCCGCCTGGATCCCGTCGGCGACCTCGGCGAAGAACGGATTGTGCAGGTCGTTGACGACGACGCCGATCGTGTGGGTGCGTCGGCTGGCGAGACTCCGAGCGAGGACGTTCGGGCGATAACCGAGCTCGGCGGCCGCCTCGAGAACGAGGCGCCGCCGGTGGTCGCTCACGTTGGGCGCGCCGCGCATCACGAGCGACACGAGCGCCGGCGAGACGCCGGCCTTCTCGGCCACCTGCTGCTGGGTCACCTGTGTCATGTCGCCGGATCGTCTCCGCATCGCTTGACACCAGGTGTGTCGCCGGTCATAGTGTGCCGGGAATTAGAGCGCTCTAATCGCCGGTCGTCAAGTGACGGAGCGTTCGACCGGGGGGTTCGGATCTGGGGGTCCGGCCGCAGAACGAGAGATGGGGGAATCGATGGCGATGGTCGACCGGCTCGCCGGCGCGCCGATCAGCTGGGGCGTCTGCGAGGTGCCCGGCTGGGGCGTCGAGCTGCCGCCCGATCGGGTGCTCCGCGAGATGCGCGACCTCGGCCTGACGGCCACCGAGCTGGGTTCCGACGGCTATCTGCCCACCGACCCCATCGAACTCCGCGACCTCTGCGCCGAGTACGACCTCACGATGATCGGCGGGTTCGTGCCGCTCGTGCTCCACGAGCCCTCCCAGGTCGATGTCACACTCGACGCCGCCCGACGGACCGCCGAGCTCATGTCGGCTGCGGGCGGCTCCGTCTTCGTCACGGCCGGTGTCACCGACTGGGACTGGGGTCCGCGCGACGCGCTGGACGCGACCGCGTGGGCCCACGTCGGCGAGATGCTCAGCCGGGTCGACGACATCGCCGTCGAGCACGGGATGACGCAGGCCATCCATCCACACCTCGGCACGATCGTCGAGACCGACACCGACATCGAACACGTCCTCGAGGTGTCCCAGGTCGGCTGGACGTTCGACATGGGCCACATGCAGATCGGCGGGATGGACCCGCTGAGTTTCGTCGACATCGCCTTCGACCGCATCCGGCACGTCCACCTCAAGGACGTCGTCATGGACCTCGCCCTCCCGGTGTTCCGGGGGGAGCAGACGATCATGCAGGGCGTCCAGGCCGGCATGTTCAGCAACCTCGGACGTGGCGACGTCCCGATCGCCGAGATCGTCCGTCGCCTCGAAGCTCGCGGGTACGACCAGTGGTACGTGCTCGAACAAGACGCCGCCATCACCTCGGGTGTCCCACCCGAGGGGAGCGGCCCCGTTCTCGATGTTCTCGCGAGCATCGAGTACCTGAGGGGGATCGAGGCGCCTGCCTCGGCAGACCTCGAACCCGAACACCTATCCAAGGGGAGACCATGACCAAGACCAAGAAGGTGCTCGCCTCCGTGGCAGCACTCGCGATGATCGCTGGTGCGTGCAGCAGCGACGACGACGGCGACGCCGACGACGCCAGCGCCAGCGAAGCCGACTCCGGCGACGACGCCAGCGCCAGCGAAGGTGACGCCGACGAGGGTGGCGACGACGCCAGCGCCAGCGAAGGTGACGCCGACGAGGGTGGCGACGACGCCAGCGCCAGCGAAGGTGACGCCGAAGAGGTCGACCAGACCCAGTCCGGCGACATCACCCTCCACATGATCACCCACTCAGACGGTGGCCCGTTCTGGTCGGTCGTCAAGCGTGGTCAGGAAGCGGCATGTTCCGACCTCGGCGTCGACTGTGTCTGGCTCGAGTCGGTCAACGACCCGGGCGTCCAGGTTCAGCTCATCGAGCAGGCCGTGTCCGAGGGATCGAGTGGCATCGCCGCCTCGCTGCCGAGCCCCGACCAGCTCGTCGGCCCGCTGCAGGCCGCCGTCGGTGAGGGCATCCCGGTGATCACGCTCAACTCGGGCGTCAACCAGTACCAGGACATCGGCGCTCTCACGCACGTCGGTCAGACCGAGTTCATCGCCGGCCAGGGTGCGGGCAACCGCTTCAACGACCTCGGTGCGACCAAGATCCTCTGTGGACGTCAGGAAGAGTCGAACGTCGCGCTCGAAGAGCGCTGCGACGGCCTCGCCGACACGTTCTCGGGTGAGGTCATCTCCGAGTTCGTCGGCCCCGACGCCGACCAGACCGCTCAGCAGAACGCCATCGCGGCGGCCTTCCAGGCCGATCCCGACATCGACGGCTTCATGGGCACCGGTCCGGTCATCGCCGTGTCGGGCCTGAACGCGGCGAACGACCTCGGTCTGTCGCTGGCCGGCGTCGCCGGCTTCGACATCACGCCGGAGATCATCACCGCCATCGACGCAGGCGAGATCGCCTTCACCGTCGACCAGCAGCAGTACCTGCAGGGCTACCTGCCGATGCTGCTCCTGTACCTGAACGTGACCAACCTGAACACCGCGGGCGGCGGCCAGCCGATCCTCACGGGTCCGGGCTTCGTCACTCCGGAGAATGCGGCCGAGGTGTCGGCGCTCGTCGACGCCGGCACCCGCTGATCCGGCACCGAGGAAGCGTGTGAACACGCGGTGACCCGCGATGTGGGATCGTCTCTCGGGGCGATTCCACATCGCGGGGATCCGCGACACGCAGGTACATCGATCCGCGCACCCATCCCTGGCCATCGAGAACGAGGGGGACTCCGGCCGACATGACCAACACCGAACAGGCGATCGCAGCGTCCGCAGCGGGCGGCGACGAGCGCCTCGCCTACCGAGGGGTGTTCCAACGCCTCTTCATCCGACCCGAGATCGGCGCCATGATCGGCGTGATCGGCATCTGGGTCTTCTTCTGGGCCGTGAGAGTCCCCTTCGGCACGGCCAACGGTGCCTCGAACATCCTCGACTTCGCGGCGACGCTCGGCATCATGGCGGTCGCCGTGTCGATGCTGATGGTCGGCGGCGAGTTCGACCTCTCCTCCGGTGCCAACACCGGTGCGATGGGCATTCTCGTGATTCTTCTCACGAAGGAGATCGGCGACTTCGGCGGCGCCGGACTTCCGCTCGTCGTCGGGATTCCGCTGTCGTTCGCCATCGCGATGGCCATCGGCTTCTTCAACGGATGGATGGTCGAACGAACGAAGCTGCCGAGCTTCATCGTCACGCTCGGCACGTTCTTCGTCCTCCGTGGCATGAAGCTGGGCTTCTCGAAGCTCATCGTCGACCAGATCCAGGTCGGTGACATCCGCGACGCGTCGGGCTACTCGTTCTTCCGACCGATCTTCGCGGCCGAGTGGGATCGCACGACCCATCAGCTCGAGATCCGCGACGTGATCTACACGGTCGGCGTCCTGCTCGGGGTCGCCCTCATCACGATCGCCGTCTACGAGATGCACTTCGCCAACCGGTCAGACCGCAAGCAGCCCGGGCTCGTCCAGTTCGCCGTGGGTGCGCTCGGGGTCGGCGCAGGCGTCGTCGTCCTCCACGTCACCGACGGGGTCGGCGGGAACTGGGCCGGCGCGATCATCATCGCCGTCGGAACCATCGTCGCCCTCCACGGACTCGCGACCTGGCGATTCCTCGCCGAGGACGATCGAGGCGAGCTCTCCCTGACCCCCGAGGTGCTGCAGCCACTCGGGATCGGCGCCGCCGCTCTCGTGCTCGCCTTCCTCTCGTCGATCATCTGGGACGCCGACGACACCGACGATCTCTTCTTCCCGTTCACCAACCAGGGCCTGCGGGCCACGTTGATCCTCGTGTTCCTCGGAGTCGCGTTCACCTATCTGCTCATCGCAGCGTCTCGAGCGCGGCGGGTCTCACCGACGACCAAGTTCGCGGTCTCCACGGTGGTCGCCGTCGTGCTCGTCGTGATCGCCTTCGTCCTGCAGGCGCAGTCCGGAGCCGAGAAGTTCCGCTCCGAGGGGTTCTCGGTGCTGCTGGCGCTCGCTCTGTTCCAGTTCTCCTGGGCGTTGATGGGGCTGCTGTTCGAGGAACGGACCGCCACCAACTCGGCGTCGGATCACCTCGGCAGCCGCCTCATCACTGCGGGGATCATCGCCGCTGCGGTGGGCTTCATCTTCAAGCTTCTCTTCACCGTCGACGACGAGATCGCAGCGGGAATCGCCCCGGCGAAGTTCTCGATGCGCACCGTGTGGTTCATCGGATTCACCGCCGTCATGGTGTGGGTCCTCGGCCGCACTCGCTTCGGGAGCTGGACCTTCGCCGTCGGTGGGAACAAAGAGGCCGCTCGACAGGTCGGCGTGCCCGCAGCGCGCACCAAGACGCAGCTCTTCATGCTGGTCTCGGGCGCGGCGTGGCTGGTCGGCATGCTGCTCGCGTTCCGCCTCAACACCATCCAGGCCAACACCGGCAACGGCCTCGAGTTCGAGTACATCATCGCTGCCGTCGTCGGCGGAACGCTGCTCACCGGCGGATACGGCACGGCGCTCGGCGGGGCGATCGGAGCGATCATCGTGGCGATGGGCAACCTCGGCATCCCGTTCGCCCGCTGGAACTCCGACTGGCGGTTCCTCTTCCTCGGCGTGATCCTGCTGCTCGCCGTCATCGCCAACCGCACCATCCGTACCCGCGCCGAATCGCTCCGACGATGACCGACATCCGACACACAGGGGGTCTCCATGTCTGACTCACATCTGCTCGAACTCGACAACCTGTCGAAGTACTACGGCAACATCATCGCCCTCAGCGGCGTGAGCACGTACGTGAACGCGGGTGAGGTCACCTGCGTGCTCGGCGACAACGGCGCCGGCAAGTCGACGTTCATCAAGACGCTCGCCGGCGTGCACCAGCAGAGCGAGGGCACCATCCGGATGAACGGTGAGGAGGTGAGGTTCGACTCGCCTCGCGACGCACTCGACCACGGGATCGCCACCGTGTATCAGGACCTGGCCATGGTCCCGCTCATGTCGGTGTGGCGGAACTTCTTCCTCGGCGCCGAGCCGACCAAGGGGTGGGGGCCGCTGCGACGGATCGACAAGGCGCGCGCCAAGCACATCGCCAAGACCGAGATGGCCAAGATGGGCATCGACATCCGCGACACCGAGCAGCCGGTCGGCACCCTGTCGGGTGGTGAGCGCCAGTCGGTGGCGATCGCCCGAGCCGGATACTTCGGTGCGAAGGTGCTGATCCTCGACGAGCCCACGTCGGCGCTCGGCGTCAAGCAGTCGGGTGTCGTGCTGAAGCGCATCGTCGAAGCCCGCAACCAGGGCCTCGCCGTCATCTTCATCACCCACAATCCGCGCCACGCCTACCCGGTCGGAAACCGCTTCCTCATCCTCAACCGCGGTCAGTCGATGGGCTCCTTCGCGAAGGAGGAGATCTCGATCGACGAGCTGACCCAGCTCATGGCCGGCGGCGCCGAGCTCGAGGCACTCGAGCACGAGCTGCAGGAGGCGGGCGCGATCTCCGACTGATCGCCGTCGGCGTGCCGACGCGATCCACATCGTCCCGGACACCCAACCGATGAGCCCCACAGCATCCGAGCCGTTCGCGCTCGCCGACCTCGAGATCCTCACCTTCGGACGGTCGTCGGTCGACCTGTACCCCGAGCAGCACGAGGTGCCGCTCGCGGACGTCCAGACCTTCCGGAAGTCGATCGGCGGAAGCCCGACCAACGTCGCAGTGGCCGCTGCCCGGCTCGGGCGTCGGGCGGCCGTGATCAATCGCGTCGGTGCTGACGCCTTCGGTGAGTTCGTCCGGCAGGGTCTTCGGTCGTTCGGCGTGAGCGCCGAGTTCGTCACGACCGATCCCCAGCTGCTCACGCCGGTCGTTTTCTGCGAGCTGATGCCCGTCGAGGAGCCGTCGCTGTTCTTCTATCGCGAACCGCGCGGGCCCGACATGGCCATCTCGCCCGACGACCTGCCGCTCGACGTCGTTCGGTCCGTGCCGCTGTTCTGGCTGACCGGCTCGCGGTTCGCCGAGGAGCCGAGCCGGTCCGCAGCGATGACCGCGCTCGCCGCCCGGGCTCGGGCTCGGCACACGGTGATCGACCTCGACTATCGGCCGATGTTCTGGAACTCGCCCGAGGAGGCGTCCGAGCACATCTCGCCGGCGATCGATCACTGCACGGTCGCCGTCGGGAATCGGGACGAGTGCGAGATCGCGGTCGGGACGCGAGTGCCCGACGAGGCGGCCGACCGGCTGCTCGAGCGCGGCGTCGAGTTGGCGATCGTGAAGCAGGGAGCCGAGGGTGTTCTCGTCGCCACGGCCGACTCGCGTTCGATCGTCGAGCCGATCCGAGTCGCGGTCGTCTGCGGCCTGGGCGCAGGCGACGCGTTCGGAGGCTCGCTCGTCGATGGTCTGCTCGGCGGGGCGGACCCGGTCGAGTTCGTCACCCGTGCGAACGCAGCGGGAGCGATCGTGGCGGGGCGGCTCATGTGCTCCGACGAGATGCCGACACCGCCCGAGATCGACCATCTCCTGGCCACCGGAGAGGTCCCGCCACGCCCGGACCTCGAGGTGCCGTCGTGAGTCGCATCTCCGACGAGGCCTGGGAGGGATTGCTCGAGACCCGTGCCACGCGTCCCGAGGCCGTGGCGCACGCTCTCGCGGGCCGCACCACGCGATCGATCCTCGCCGACGACGGGGCGACGTTCATCATCGCCGCCGACCACCCGGCCCGGGGCATGCTGGGCGTCGGGTCCGCGCCGTTCGTCATGGCCGACCGGCGCGACGTGCTCGAACGCATCGTGACGGCGCTCGACGATCCGGGCGTCGACGGTGTCATGGCGACGCCCGACGTGCTCGACGAGCTGGCGCTGCTCGGTGCACTCGACGGCAAGGTCGCGATCGGCTCGATCAACCGGGGCGGGCTGGTCCGGTCGGCCTGGGAACTCGACGACCAACTCACCGCGCACACCGTGTCGGCCATCGCCGAGCAGGGCCTCGACGGCGGCAAGATGCTGCTGCGCGTCGATCTCGACGACCCTCGGTCGAAGCCCACGATCGAAGCGTGTGCCCGTTGGATCACCGAGCTCGCCGCGCACCGGCTGATGGCGATGCTCGAGCCGCTGCCCTACACGACCGACGCCGGTGGGCGAGCGGTGCTCGACACCGACGACGACGCGCTGGTGCGGTGCGTGGGCGTCGCCAACGCACTCGGGGCGACGTCGGCGTACACCTGGCTGAAGCTGCCCGCGACCGACCAGATCGAGCGGGTCATGGCGGCGACCACCCTGCCGGCGCTCATCCTCGGCGGAGCGCCCGGGCCCGATCCCGAGACCGCATTCGACGAGTGGACCCGTGCGATGGCAGTTCCCAACGTGCGCGGCCTCGTCGTGGGGCGAGCCCTGCTGTATCCACCCGACGGCGACGTGGCCACCGCCGTCCGACGTGCCGCCGAGATCGTCCACCCCGTATCACGCCTGGGGTCAGACCCAGAACGTGACATCACGTCTGGGGTCTGACCCCAGACGTGATGTGACCCACCGAGACGAGGAACCACACATCGATGACCAGGAAACGGATCGGCGTCGCCGTCGTCGGCTTCGGCTGGATGGGGCAGGCACACACGCGCTCGTGCCTGCGGATTCCCACGCTGTTCGCCGACCGTACGTACGACCCCGAGATGATCGTCATCAGCGACAACGTGCAGGAGCGGGTCGACGACGCCGTGGCATCGTTCGGCTTCCGGGAGGGGACGACCGATTGGCGCGCCGCTGTCGAGCACCCCGACGTGGACGTCGTGTGGGTCGCAGCACCCAACATGCTCCACGAACCGATCGCCATCGCCGCCGCCGAGGCCGGCAAGCACGTCTTCTGTGAGAAGCCGGTCGGCGGCACCCCCGAGCAGACGGTCCGCATCGAGGCGGCCACCCGTGCAGCCGGGGTCGTCACCGGCGTCGGGTACAACTACCGCTGGGCGCCGCTCGTGCAGTACGCCAAGCAGCTGATCGACTCGGGCGAGCTCGGCGAGATCACCAACTACCGCGGTCAGTTCTTCTCGATGTACGGCGCTGATCCGATGGGACTTCTCTCGTGGCGGTTCCAGCTCGACGGCGCCGGTCACGGCGTGTCGTCCGACATCCTCAGCCACTCGATCGACCTCGCCCACATGCTGGTGGGTCCCATCACGCGGGTCGTCGGCAAGGCGCACACGTTCATCACCGAGCGGCCGCTGCCGCGCACGAGAGACGGAGAGGGCGGGACCCACTACGACCGGGGTGAGCCGGGCGACCCGACCGGTGCGGTCGAGAACGAGGATTACTTCGGTTGCCTGGTCGAGTTCGCCAACGGTGCGCAGGGCACGTTCGAGACGTCGCGGGCGATCATCGGGCCCGAGAGCCAATGCGCGTTCCAGATCTACGGCACGAAGGGCTCGCTCTCCTGGAACCTCGAGAAGATGAACGAGCTCCAACTGTTCCTCGTGGGTGATCGGGCCCGCGGGTACACGACGGTCTACGGCGGGGAGCGGTACCCGTACCACGGGAACTTCGTGCCGGGTGACGCCAACCCGATCGCCTACGAGGACCTCAAGGTCATCGAGGACCACGAGTTCCTCACGTCGGTCGCCGCCGGCCGACAGCACGAGCCCGGCTTCGCCGAGGCCATCGACTACGTGAGCGTGCAGGCCGCCCTGTTGCGCTCGTCCGAGAACGAGAAGTGGGAGCCGGTCACCCGACTGGCATGACGATCACGCCTGGGGTCAGACCCAGAACGTGACATGTCACGCCTGGGGTCTGACCCCAGGCGTGATGAGAGGAGAGTGACATGGGAACGACACGGATGACGGTGGCGCAGGCGATCGTCGGCCACCTCGCGGCGCAGCGGAGCGAGCAAGGCGACGGCTCCGAGGCGCAGCTGTTCCCGGGTGTCTACGGCATCTTCGGCCACGGCAACGTCACCTGCCTCGGCCACGCGCTGGAAGAGCAGCAGGACCTGCTTCCCACCTGGCGGGGTCAGAACGAACAGGGCATGGCGCTCGCCGCCACGTCCTACGCCAAGGCCGTCCGGCGACGACAGATCATGGTCGCCACGTCGTCGGTCGGACCCGGCGCCACCAACATGGTCACCGCCGCCGGCGTCGCGCACTCCAATCGGCTCCCGCTGCTCCTCATGTCGGGCGACACGTTCGTGTCCCGCACGCCCGATCCCGTGCTCCAGCAGGTCGAGCACTTCGGGTCGCCGTCCACCACGGTCAACGACGCGTTCCGACCCGTCACCCGCTACTGGGATCGCATCGTCGTTCCCGACCAGGTCCTCACGTCGTTGCCCGCGGCGATCGCCACCATGCTCGATCCCGCCGACTGCGGTCCGGCCTTCCTCGGCCTTCCACAGGACGTGCAGGCGCAGGCGTTCGACGTGCCCGATGAGTTCCTCGTCCCGACGCTGCACCGCATCGTGCGGCCCCGACCCGACGCCGGCCAGCTCGCCACCGCGGCCGACGTGCTCCGCTCGGCGAGGCGCCCGCTCATCCTCGCGGGCGGTGGGGTGCACTACTCGTTCGCCGAGGCCGAGCTGGCGGCGTTCGCCGAGCGACACAACATCCCGGTCGTCGAGACCGTCGCCGGCAAGGCGAGCCTCGTGGCGCGCCATCCCCTCAACGGCGGTCCGATCGGCGTGACCGGATGCGAGTCGGCCAACGAGCTCGCCCAGGACGCCGACGTCGTGTTGGCCGTCGGCTCCCGGCTCGAGGACTTCACCACCGGATCGTGGACCGTGTTCCAGGATCCCGACGTCCGGATCATCGGACTGAACGCGGCGCGGTTCGACGCCGTGAAGCGCCGCTCGATTCCGCTGCAGGCCGACGCCCGCGAGGGTCTCCGCGAGCTGGGCGCGGCGCTCGGCGATCATCGAGGTGACGACGGATGGACCGAGCGGGCGGCCTCGCTCGCCGCGGGATACCACGCCTACATCGACAAGATCGCAGCTTCGACCGACGACGCCGGAACCCCCGACGGTGAACCGGTCACCTACGCCCAGGTCGTCGGCGTCGCGGATCGCAACCAGCGGCCTGGCGACTACGCGCTCGCCGCCGCCGGTGGATTCCCCGGCGAGGTCAACAACGGATGGCGGGCGAACGAGATCAACTCGTTCGACTGCGAGTACGGCTTCTCGTGTATGGGCTACGAGATCTCCGGCGGGTGGGGCGCCAAGATGGCGATGCCCGACCGGGAGGTCATCGTGTTCGTCGGCGACGGCTCGACGATGATGATGAACTCCGACCTGTATTCGTCAGTCGTCTCGGGCCACAAGATGATCGTGATCGTCTGCGACAACGGCGGATTCGCGGTGATCAATCGGCTGCAGGTCAACCAGGGCGGGGTGCCGTTCAACAACCTGCTCGACGACTGTCGCGGCGAGAACACCCACGTGCGCGTCGACTTCGAGACGCTCGCGAAGGCGCAGGGGTGCAACGCCGAGACGGTGCACACCGTGGCCGAGCTCGAGGATGCACTCGGTCGCGCCCGCGAGTCCGACCGCACCTACGTCATCACCCTTCCGACCCATCAGTACGAATGGACCGAGGGCGGCACGTACTGGGAGGCCGGTGTCCCCGAGGTGTCGAACCGGCCCGAGGTCGTCACCGCCCACGACGAAGTCGTCGCCGGCAAGGCAGCTCAGCGTCGGGCCTGAGAGAACGGATCGCGAGACTGGAACCATGAGCGCAGCCACCGAACTCCTCCTCGGGCCGGCTCCCGACCGCGACTACACGGTCGCCGGTCCGTCGGCCGATGAAGCACGATCCGCCGGTCTCGTCGACGGCGAGTGGTTCGTCCCACCCATCGACCCCGATCGCCTCCGCGAGCTCTCTTCCCGCGAGTATGCGCGACCGGTGCGAGACCTCGTCATCTACGTCGCCGTCCTCGTCGCACTCGGTGCGGTGGCCGCCTGGCTGTTCGTCAACCAGGGCGTGTGGTGGTCGCTCCTGGCGTTCGTGCCGTACTGGGGTCTCTACGGCGGGTCGTCCGACGCTCGCTGGCACGAGTACGGCCACGGCACGGCCACGCCGTCACAGCGGCTCAACGACGTGGTCTACGCCATCGCATCGTTCCAGACGCTTCGCACCCCCGGGCACTGGCAGTGGTCGCACTTCCGCCACCACAGCGACACGATCGTCGTCGGGCGTGACCCGGAGATCCAGCTCGGCCGGCCCGGCACGGTGCGTCGCTGGCTCTTCAACTTCACCGGCATCAAGCAGGGCCCGTTCTTCACGTGGACCATCGTGAACTTCGCGTTCGGACGCTTCGACGCGCCCACGGCGGACTACATCCCGGAGGCTGAGCGACCCCTCCTCGTTCGTCAGGCGCGCATCGCCGTGGCGATCCACGTCCTTCCGATCATCGTGGCGGTCGCGATCGGATCGTACGAACAGGCTCGGCCCGGGTTTGAATCGAATGGTCGATGGCCTTGATTCGACGGCTGGCGTGTGGTCTGGGCCCGGCGGTCGCACTGGGGGGTTGGCGGGTCGGC
>JBCDAK010000098.1:0-17334 GCA_039185545.1 Actinomycetota bacterium | reverse complement strand
TCGGCTCGACCGGGTCGGGCGCCAGGTCGAGCGGCGCAACGGCCGCAACGGCGGTCGCGGCGGGCTCGAGAACCAGTTGTTCGACGTCGGCTGGGCGACGCGAGCGACGTCGGCGGGGCCCCGCCAGCTGCTCGTCGACGGCGGGTGGCGGTGGCCGGAAGAGGTGCAGGTCGGGATCGCGCTGGTCGTCGAGGGTCCAGCCCCGGGGCACGACCATCGAGTCGGCGTGGCGACCGCAGAGCAGGTTGCGGGGCGGTGCGTCGTCACCGGCGACGGCGGCGAGCCAGAACACGAGGTCCTCGGTCCGCATGCCGTAAGCGACCGACGCGGGTTCGGAACACCCCGGTCGCTCGCACAGTCGGCCCATCAGGGGTCGATGGTAGTTGTCAGACGCTCGGCGATGGCCGACCACACATCGGGGTCGACGCCCATACCGAGATGGGTCGACGTCACCTCGACGTGTTCGACTCCGGGTGTCCGGCGATCGATGCACGCCTCGGGGGTGACGACCCCGTCGTTCCGACTCCACAGGGCGGTGATCGGGACCTCGATCGGCGTCTCGTAGCGGGTGTCGATCAGCTCGCGGATCCGTTCGATCTGCTCGTCGGTGTACCGCCATGCGAGCGCGGTGTAGGCGGGTCCACCCTCGACCGGTGTCCCGAAGGTCACGATGCGGCGTACGAGTTCGGGATGCCGGCGAGCAGTCTCGCGTGAGAGCGTTCCTCCGAGACTCCACCCGACGAGTGCCGGGACGTCTCCGGTCTCGGAGCGCACCGAGGCGCATCGGTCGATCAGCCGTCCCACGAGACCCGGGACGTCCTGGCCGATCCGACCGAGTTCGGCCGGCCGCGCGTCGTGTCCGAGCCAGCCGAGGTAACTGCGCAGCGCGGTGAGCGAGAGGTCGGTGCCTCCGAATCCGGTCACGACCACGACCGGCCGACCGTCGCCGCGGGGAGCACGGCGAAGATGGGGTGTTCTCACGAACAGCCGCGCCACGTCACGCCCGACCAGCAGCTCCTTGCTGCGCTGGGCGAACGACGGCGGCCGGAGGCTCACCGTCGTACCCTCGTGCTGATGCGATCGCGCTGTCAACGGTCGGACCCGCCGATCGGTGAAGGAACATCCGTCGATGTCCCACGGTGAGCTCTCGCCGGACGTCGCCGCCTTCTGGTCGGAGTTCCTCCGGGCGACCGGTCGGCCCGACGACACCGCACTCCTCGACGTCTTCCACTTCGACGACAACGAGCGTGACGCCGACCTGCTCGCCTCGCTCGTTCTGGCGGGGACGAAGCGGGCCACGGCCTCGCTCGCGTTCGAGTACGAACACGAGGGGACGCCGATCCCCACCGCGGGCGATCTCAGCGTGGTCACCGACTTCGCCGGCCATCCGCTCTGCGGCATCGAGACGACGCAGGTCGACGTCGTCGCCTTCGAGGAGGTCGACGACGACTTCGCAGCAGCCGAGGGCGAAGGAGACGGGTCGCTGCGTCACTGGCGCGAGGCCCACGAGGCCTACTTCGCCCGGGTCTGTCAGAGCCTCGACATCGAAATGTCCGATCGGATGGACGTGGTCTGTGAACGCTTCGAGGTCGTCTCCCCGACGACCTGAGACACAGTCCGCTGGTGTCAAGCGGCGATGAGGACCACACCGCGTGCGACCGTCGCACGTCAGATCGACAGCGGCGACGTCGGGTGCTCCTCCCTGCTGCGCTGAGCGAACGACGGTGGGCGGAGCGTCATCTCTCGCGTGGGGTGCGGTGGCCATCGAGGAACGCATCGACGACCGTCTCGACGTCGGCCCGACGGATTCGACGTGGCACGAGTGCTCGCCGGTAGAAGAGCGGTCCGATGGTCTGAGCGGCTGCCGCGACCTCGTCGAGCTCCGGATCGAGTTCACCTCGATCGATCGCCGACCGGACCACGCTCCAGACCCCACGCCGTGCGAGCCGTGTCATCCGCTCGTGGAACCGCCGGAGTTCCAAGTCGACGTCAGCGCGCTCGATCAGCGTGACGATGACGTCGAACGTCGGCCCGTCATTGATCGCCTCGGCGAGAGCCGTGAGTTCGGCGACGAGGTCGTCCCGTGTCGAACCGACGTGGCTGATGGTCCGCACCTCGCCGGCGAGTGCGTGCTCGAGGACGTCGATCAGGAGGTGCTTCGGGTCCGGCCAGTGCCGGTACACGGTCGCCCGACCGACGTCCGCCTCGCGAGCGACCCGCTGGTGGGTCAGGGCGCTCCACCCCTCGCGGACCAGGAGGTCGACGCCCGCGGACAGGACGGCGCGGCGGCTCCGCGCGACTCGAGCGTCCTCGACCCGACCCGGCGGCGGCTGTGGCGGTGGTGTGGCCGACACGTGTTCAGTCTGCACGCCATCGCCGGATCGTCGACGGATCATCCGCACGACGATGTGAGACAACTTGTCTCGATCTACGCTGATGGCGTGACCACGATCGACGACAACTCCCGCTATCGGAGGACCCCTCTGGCTCCGATCGAGCGCGAACTCACACACACCGATCTTCGGGTCGAGGGCACACTGCCCGACGAGCTCGACGGGCTGTATGTCCGCAACGGGCCCAACCAGCTCGGCGCGGTGCCACCGAACCTCCACTACTTCAGCGGCCACGGGATGCTCCACGGTGTCCGGCTCTGCGATGGTCGGGCGGCCTGGTATCGCAACCGTGCTGTCCGCGCCGGCGACGTGGCACAGATCCTCGGCGAGCCGGATCCCGGCGGACCGGTGAACCACGGCATCGACTTCTCGCCGAACACCAACATCGCCCTCCTCGGCGATCGGCTCTACGCCACGGTCGAGGGAGGCGCCGCGCTCGTCGAGATCACCGAGCACCTCGAGACGATCGCTCGCAGCGATCTCGGGGGCGTGCTCGGCGATGGATTCACCGGTCATCACAAGATCGACCCGGTGGACGGCGACATCCACGCAGTCGTCTACAGCATGGTCCTCGGCGCCACGGCCCTGTATCTCCGATTGACATCCGACGGTCGGCTGCTGAACCGGGTGCAGGTGCCGCTGACCGGCGCGACGCAGATCCATGACATGTCGATCACCGAGCGGTACGCCGTGATCTACGACCTCAACGTCGTCTTCGACCCGGCGCAGTTGGAACGGACCACGCTCCCCATCGCGTGGGCGCCGGACAAACCTTCACGTGTGGGGCTGCTCCCCAAGGACGGCGCCGCCGACGACGTCCGCTGGTTCGAGGTCGAGCCGTGCTACGTCTACCACCCGCTGAACGCGTTCGAGACCGGGACCGGCGAGGTCGTCATCGACGTGAGCCGGTACGAGCGCGCGGCGCGCGAGGACCCGTTCGGTCCACTCGGCGACACCCTTCCGACGATCGATCGGTGGACCTTCGACCTCGATGGATCGACCGCGGTCGCCGCCGAGGAGCGCCGGGTCGACGAGCCGCTCGACTTTCCTGTCGTCAGCCCGCTCGTCCAGGGTCGGCCCTACCGATTCGGATACACGTCGACGGCCACGCTGGAGCCGTCCTTCGAGGGCGCCGTGAAGATCGATCACGTCGCAGGCACCACCCAGCACCAGACGTTCGGCGGCGGGAACTGTGGGGAGCTGACCTTCGTCCCCCGAGCCGACTCCTCCGCCGAGGACGACGGGTGGTTGCTCGGGTTCGTGTATCAGCCCGAGCGGGAGCGCTCTCGTCTCGTGGTGATGGACGCTCAGGACTTCGAGGGCGAGCCGATCGCGTCGGTCTGGGTCCCCGAGCAACACATCCCGATCGGCACACACGGCGCCTTTCTGCCAGGGCGCGGGGATGATGCGGGATGATGGTGGGCGCAGAGGGGCTCGAACCCCCGACCTCTGCCGTGTGAAGGCAGCGCTCTAGCCAGCTGAGCTATGCGCCCGAAGGCCCGCTGACTCTAGTGGCGACGGGGCCGGGTCGCACCGGGCGTCTCAGGTCTGTTCGACGCAGGCGAGGCCCATGCCCTGCCGGTCCTGGTAGGCGTTCCAACCGGAACGGCACTCGCCGTCGAACGGCACGAGCGCGCGGACGACGAGATCGCCGTCGCCCGTGCACGAGATCTCGCCGACCCTCCCGTCGGCGAGGACCTCGACGCAGTCTCCGCCGCGCAGGATGCCGTCGGGACCGATCGGCTCGCCCGGCTCGGTGAACTGCGCGAGCACGAACACGGCGACGATGGCGAGGCCGGTGCAAACGAGCAGCGTCCGCCACGGAACACGGATGTCGGGGAGGCGCGGTGGCGAGCCGACCGGTCGGATGACCTCGACCTGGTCGTCGTCGAGGTCGACGTCGCGACCACCGCTCCGATCGATGACCGGCCCGCCGCGGAGCGAGGCGTCGTACACCGCGCGCCGACCCGGATCGGACAGCACTCGATACGCCTCGTTGATCGCCGGCATGCGATCACCGCCCGCCGCCGATCCGGCCGTCCGGTCGGGATGGAACTCGCGTGCGAGACGACGGTACGCGTCGCGCACGGCGTCGTCGGACGCGTCGGACCGGATGCCGAGTTCGTCGTAGTGCGTGCGTGCGGCCACCGGTGACGACGCTACGAGCGATCGCCGGATCCGCCCACGACTCAGCCGACGACCGACCGGAGCACGAGCCGACTCTCGGTGCGGGCGACCGCCTCGTCGGCGCGCACCCAGCGCACGAACGAGTCGAGCCCGTCGGCACCTTCGCACTCGACGACGATCAGGTAGTCGGCTGCTCCGGTCACGTACGACGCCCGCACCACCTCGTCCCGTTCGGCGATCCGTCGCTCGAACGGATCGGCATGATCACCCGGCACCAGGCTGACGTCGATGTAGGCGCGGACGGTCCGCCCGATCGCCGACGGCTCGATGCGTGCGTGGTATCCGGTGATGACCCCGTCGTCCTCGAGCCGCCGGACGCGGTCGGCCACGGAGGTCGGGGCGAGGTGCACGAGTTCACCGAGTTCGCGCCAACTGATCCGAGCCCGTTCGCGGAGTGTGTCGAGGATTCGAGTGTCGATCGGATCCATTGCACCCGATTGTACGGTCCAGAACACCGCGACCACTCGACATCGCCGGGAACGTCGGTACCGGAGGGGGCATCATCGGGAGATGGCCGACGCACCCGTCATCTCGACCGTGGGAGTCCCCCGCGAGATCAAGAACTCCGAGCACCGGGTGGCGATGACCCCCGATGGAGTCCGCGAGTTCGAGCAGGCGGGCATCGACGTGTTCGTCGAGTCCGGCGCCGGCGAGGGCGCGTCGATCTTCGACGCCGACTACGAGGCCGTCGGGGCGACGATCGTGCCGACCGCGGCCGACGCGTGGTCCCAGGAGATGGTGGTCAAGGTCAAGGAACCGAAGGCCGAGGAGTTCGGATTCCTCCGCGAGGACCTCACCCTGTTCACCTATCTCCACCTCGCGGCGTACCCCGAGGTCGGCGCGGCTCTCATCGAGTCGGGCGCGACGGGTGTCGCATACGAGACCGTCGAGACGTCCGACGGCAAGCTGCCGCTGCTCGCTCCGATGAGCGAGGTCGCCGGACGCCTCGCGCCGCAGATGGGGGCCCACTTCCTCGAGCGCCACAACGGTGGCCGCGGCGTGCTGATGGGCGGATCACCGGGTGTGAAGCCGGCGAAGGTCGTCGTACTCGGCGCGGGCAACGTGGGGTGGAACGCGGCCTGGATCGCTGCCGGCATGGAGGCCGAGGTCATCCTCATCGACAAGGACCTCGACCGGCTCCGCTTCGTCGACCAGATCCACAAGGGCCGGATCATGACGTCGGCCTCGAACCGCGGAGCGATCGAGCGGGCGATCGCCGACGCGGATCTCGTCATCGGCGCCGTGCTCGTGGCGGGTGGGCGAGCGCCGGTCGTCGTCACCGAAGACCTCGTCGAGTCGATGAAGCCGCGGGCCGTGATCGTCGACGTCGCCGTTGACCAGGGCGGGTGCATCGCGACCACGCGAGAGACCACACACGAGAACCCGACGTACGTCGTGCACGACGTCGTCCACTACGCCGTCGGCAACATGCCGGGCGCCGTGCCGCACACGAGCACCTACGCGCTCACCAATGCGACACTCCCCTACCAACTCGACGTGGCGGTTCACGGCGCGCTCGGCGCCTCTCGCCGGGACGCGTCGATCGCCGGCGGACTCAACACGGTCGGCGGCGCCTACGCCAACCGGATCGTCGCCGAGGCGCTCGGGGCCGTGCACGTCGATCCACTGAGCGCTTGATCGAACGCTCCGCGTAAGGTGACGGCGTGACTGTCACGACCGACTCTCGTGAGACGGGCGGTGACGGAGACGGCGCGAACATCGTCGACGTCGCCGACCTCGACATGCCGACGATCGCCCCCGAGCTCGAGAGGGATCGAGCCGCACGGGCCGCCGAGTACCGCCGTCTGCCGGCGGACGGGCACTGGATCGCCAAGGGTGCGATCGGCTACCCGATCCTGCAGTACGACGACGTCGTCGCCATCCTGCGCGACCGGCGCTGGCACAACGCGGTGAGTCTGATCCCGCAGATGCAGGGGATCACCGACCCGGCGTTCACCCAGCCGCGACGTCCCTCGATCCTCGCCGCCGAAGGCGACGTGCACAGCCGGCTGCGACGTCTCGTCGCTCCGGCGTTCTCGCCGAAGTCGGCCGACCGGCTGCGCCCGTTCATGCGCGAGGTCGTCGACGAGTTGGTCGACTCGGTCGCCGAATCGGGTCGGTGCGACTTCGCCGTCGAAATCTGCGAGCCGTACCCGATCCCGATCATCTGCGAGCTGCTCGGCGCGCCGAAGGAGGACTGGCAGTCGTTCTCGGTGTGGGCCGAGGACGTGCTGCGCATCTTCAACGGCACGGTCCTCGACGAGCTCGAGCAGATCAAGACGGCGCGGCGCGAGCTCGACGCGTACGTCGTCGAGCTGATCGACGAGCGGCGCGGAGATCCGCGAGACGATCTGTTGTCCGCTCTGATCGCGGCCGAGGAGGAAGGCGATCGCCTCGACACCGAGGAACTCGTCACGATGGTCAACGCGGTCATCGTCGGGGGCACCGACACCACGAGGAACCAACTGGCGTGTGCGATCGGCGTCTTCGTCGATCATCCCGACCAGTGGGCCCTGCTGGGAGAGCAGCCCGAGCTGGCGCCGCAGGCCGTCGAGGAGGTCATGCGGTACGCCGGAGCCATCCGTGGCACCGGTCGCTTCGCCAGCGAGGACATCGTGTATCGCAACGTGCGGTTCCCCGCCGGGACGCTCGTCTTTCCGGCGACGGCTGCCGCGAACATGGACGAGCGGGTGGTCGACGGAGGCGACCCACTCACGTTCGACATCACCCGGACGCCCGTGAAGGGACGCCAGCAGCTCACCTTCGGTTCGGGGATCCACTACTGCCTCGGCGCGTCGCTGGCCCGCGCCGAGCTGCAGGAGGCGCTTGCCATCCTGGCCCGGCGCATGCCCGACCTCGCCCTCGACGGCACCCCGGTCTGGAAGCCGCCGACGACCGCCATCTTCGGCGCCGAACACCTCCCGGTCCGCTTCACCCCCGGCCGCTGATCCGTCAGTCCTCCTGCGACGGACGGCGGCGGAGCTTCTTGAGCTCGGAACGTTCGGACTTGGCCTGGAGTCGGCGGCGCTGGGAGCCCTTCGTCGGGCGGGTACCTCGACGTTGCCGCTGACGGCGCAGCGCCTGACGCAGCTGAGCAACGAGTCGGTCGCGAGCGATCGAACGGTTGCGGACCTGCGAGCGCTCGTCGTCGGCGACGACCCGGACGGTCTCACCGAGCCGGTCGATCACTCGCTGACGGTCGGACTCGTTGACGAACGCCGACGACGTCGGCACGTGGAACGTGAGCTCCACGCGGGTCGCGGCCCTGTTCGCATGCTGACCGCCCGGCCCGCCCGACGCCGAGAACGTCTCGCTCAGCTCGAACGCGGGGATGCGGACGCCATCGGTCACGACGAGCCGATCATCGGACGCCGGGTATCGTGCCACGACCGGCAGTGTCGTACGTTGCCCACCCATGGGAGACATCAAGCTCGGCTACAACACCGGCTACTGGTCCGCAGGTCCGCCGGCCGGCGCCTTCGAGGGCATCCAGAAGGCCGAGGAGCTCGGCTTCCACTCGATCTGGACTGCCGAGGCGTACGGCTCCGACGCACTCACGCCGCTGTCGTGGTGGGGAGCGCACACCGAGAACGTCAAGCTCGGCACCGGCATCATGCAGCTGTCTGCCCGCACGCCCGCAGCCACGGCGATGGCGGCGCTCACGGTGGATCACCTGTCGAACGGACGGTTCATCTGCGGCATCGGCGCCTCCGGCCCGCAGGTGGTCGAGGGCTGGTACGGCCAGCCGTACCCGCGCCCGCTCGCCCGCACCCGGGAGTACATCGAGATCATGCGCCAGATCTGGGCGCGGGAGAAGCCGGTCGAGTTCCACGGCGACTTCTACGACATGCCGCTCGACGGCGGGATGGGTCTCGGCAAGGCGCTCAAGCCGACGGTGCACCCGCTCCGCAACGAGATCCCGATCTACCTCGCCGCCGAGGGTCCCAAGAACGTCGCGCTGTCCGCCGAGCTGTGCGACGGATGGCTGCCGCTGTTCTTCTCACCGAAGGAGGACGGCTGGTACCGCGAGCAGCTCGCCAAGGGCTTCGATGCGTCGGGCGACCCCACCAAGGCCGATCGGTTCGAGGTGTCCTGCGGGGTGATGGTCATCCCGGGTGACGACGTCCAGCAGTGCGCCGACTTCGTCCGTCCGTTCCTCGCCCTCTACGCCGGCGGCATGGGCGCGAAGGGCGCCAACTTCCACTACGAGGTGTTCGAGCGGATGGGGTACGGCGACGTCGCCGACAAGGTCCAGAACCTGTACCTCGACGGCAAGAAGCAGGAAGCGGCCGCCTCGATCCCCCTCGAGATGGTCGAGGACGTCGCCCTCGTCGGCCCCGCCGCCAAGATCCGCGACGAGCTCGACAAGTGGCGCGAGACCTGCATCACCGAGTTCCTGCTCTCGGGTCCGGCTGAGATGCTCCCGATCTACGCCGAGCTCATCAACGGCTGAGGTCACCGGTCGATCTCGACGACCGGGGCGACCGGAGCATCCGGGAGCGGCGACGCGTCCTCGATCTTCATCGAACGGATGACGTCGGTGAATGCGCCGCCACCTCCGGCGCCGAAGTCCTGCATCGCAACGGTCGAGATCAGCACGGCGCTCGACTCGGCGTCGAGTGGAATCTCGGTGACATCGATGATGCCATCTGGCCTCAGCGCGACCGACGGTGGGTCGACGAAGAGGGGGCGACAGGTCGGGCTGCACAGGTCGGTTCCGGACGGATCGAGCAGCCGCCACGAGAGGACCGTCCGGTTCGCGACGACCTCCGACCGCTCTTGCGAGCCCGGGAGTTCGTCGAGGAGCGACTCGAGATCATCGGCACCGAGTGACGGATCGAGCGCTCCGGCGCGGACGATCGTGAGCGTGTTCGTATTCGCAGCGACATCCCCGAGCCCGAACTGAACCACCCCACGCTCCGCGCGCAGCAGCCAGATCGACTCCTCGAAGGTCAGGTCGAGGCGAGGCCCGAGCACGTCGGTGGTGACGGTGCCGGCGCCGAGCAGCCGCGGGATGTCGGACGCCTCGACGACCGTCGACACCGGGGTCGTGGTCGGCTCGTCGACCGCCGGAGCCGGGTCGTCGCCGCGCACCGACCACACGAGCGCAGCCATGCCGAGCGCCACGATCACCGCGGCGGCGGCCGACAACCACCTCGTTCGAGATGGCTCGTGCGGTTCGTCGGTGAGCAGCGTCGTCAGCTCCGCGTCGGCCCGGGGAACGGTCGACTCCGACCCGGCCAGGCGCGTGGCGTACGCCTCGCGCATCCGCGCGGCCGCACGATCTCGCAGCGCCGGGTCGGAGACCTCCGCCCGATCGAGACGGTGAACGGCGGCGCGCAGATCTCGCCCGAACTCGTCGTCGCCGACCACGTCGTCGTTCATGGTGTCCTCGCTTTCCGGTGAGCCTCGACGAAACCTCGTCTCCCTCGGGCGAGGAGCGATTCGGCCGCTTAGTACCCGACATCGAGCGCCTCCGCGACTTCAGACACCGAGTACTCCTCCACATACCGCAGCACGACCGCTGCTCGCTGCCGTTCGGGAAGGGATGCGAGTGCGGCACGCACCGCCTCGTCCTCGTCGAACTCGATCGGGGCCGACGGGCCCGTTGGTATCGACGGCGTCGACGCGATCACCCTCCCGAGTCGCCGCCGATGCCGCTCCGAGCTGCGCCACTGGTCGATGACGCGGCGCCGAGCGACCGTGAACAACCACGCCTCGGTCACCTCGTCGCCGCGCCCGTCGGCGAACATCCGCGCGGCGTCCGCGAACGTCTCAGACGCGGCGTCCTCGGCTCGGGTCGGGGACGCAGTGCGCGAGAGGCAGAACTGGTGGATCCGCGTGAACCATGCATCGAACAGGGCGTCGAGAGCGTGCGGCAGCTCGGCGTGTTCTCCGGCGGCGGCGGGCGCCGGAATGCGCTGGCGGAGACGTGCCACGACCATGATGACGGTACGACATGTCCCGATCTGTCGCCCGAACGAGGAATCCTCGGACCTTTCTGACCCCCCGCGACAGATCCGGCGGTCCGTCGACGTCGTCGCCGGCATGAAGCCGTTCCACCGCTCACCCGTTGCACCGCTCCTCGCGTTCGTCCTCGCCGCCACGGCCGCGGCATGCGGCGGCGAGGACGACTCCGACCTGTCGACGATCGAAGCCGACGGGGCCGAGGCGACAACTGCATCCACCGCGACGACCGAGGCACCCGACACCACAGCGGCGTCCACGACGATCGCGCCGCAGACGACCTCGACGACGACTACGACCGTGTCGACCACGACCGCACCCACGACGACGACCACGTTCGCCGTGCCCCAGGACGCAGACGGCCTCGTCGTGCTCTCCGACCCGCCCACGGGCGGGACGCCGTGGCGTCTCCCCGCCCTGGGGGGTGTCGAACTCACGATCCCCGACGGGCACAACGTCCACCACGACGGTGACATGGTGCTGATCCGACCGACGTGGGAGGTCGACGAGGGTCGCTATCTGCCATCGGCGGTCGTTGCGCTGGTCGGCCAGTACGGCGGATCCCTTCCGGCCACGGTCGAGACCCTGACGAGCGAGGCGATCATGGGTGTCGGGTCGGCGGAGCCGACCGGCACCCGGCTCGAGTTCCTCGGACTCGAGCTCGCCGGATTCCGCTTCGATGCGGCGCCCGGCGCGGCGGTCGGCCCGCACCCGGTGTTCGGCGCCCCACCGCTCCCGATCCCCGCCATCAGCGCGTGGCAGCCATTCCCCGTCGCCACGCTGTTCCTCTCGGACACCCCGGGCGGTGTGCTCGCCGTCGGTGCGATCGGACGGGACGAGACGGAGCTCGAAACCGCGTGGTCGATCGTCGAGCAGGTCGTCCCGACCGTCTCGATCGGCGAGCTGCGCGCCGGCCCCGTGACGCCGCCCGAGCATCCGGCACCCGACGAGCCCCCGGCCCCGGTCTCGGTCGACGAGTCCGCGCCCGAGGTCCTCGATCGCGTCGGTCAGCCCATCCGGGCGGGCGAGTACACCATCGACAAGTTGGGCACACCCGTCGCCGCGACCGTCTCCGACGACTGGTGGGTGCAGGGCAACTTCCCCGGCATCGTCGCGTTCACCGGCGACGAGTCGTTCGGGCCCGGCGATCGCGCGATCACCTTCCGGACCGGCCTCGACCACCTCGTCGCCGTCACGACCGACTTCGCTGCGGTCGAGCCGCCACAGCCGATCGACCCCACTCAGCCGTGGCCGAGCGTCAACGACGGCACGTTGCTCATCGAGAACGTCGAGGAGGTCGACGTAGGCGGACTCCCGGCCGTGCAGTTCGACGCTCGCATCGATCCCGAGGCCGATTGCTCGGCCGCGCAGCCGTGCGAGTATCAGCTGCTGTCGTCGGACTTCTTCCAGGCCGAGACGATCCGGAAGGGCTTCGTCAATCGAGTGTGGATCATCTCGGACGGCGTCAGCGAGCCGATCACGATTATCGCCGCCGCGACCGATGAAGTGTGGTTCGACGAGGCGCGACCGGTGATCGACAGCCTGCGATTCGATCGCTGACGCGCCACCGCCTACACGTAGGTCGAGCCCTTCATGGCGCCGATGTCCTTGCGCATCTCGACGTTGACGAGCGCTGGCTTGCCCGACGCGAACGCCTTCTCGAGTGCGGGCCGGATCTGGTCGGGTTCGGTGACGTGTTCACCGTGCCCGCCCAGCGCCTCGACGACGAGGTCGTAGCGGGTGGGCGCGAGCTCGGTCGCCACGAGGCGATCCTCGCCGTAGATCATCGACTGGGGTCGCATCATCTGGCCCCATGCCGCATCGTTCCCGACGACGCCGACGATCGGAAGCCCGAACCGCACGGCCGTGTCGAACTCGAAACCGTTGAGCCCGAACGACCCGTCGCCGTACACGATCAGGACCCGCTGGTCGGGATGGGTGATCTGGGCGGCGAGTGCGAACGGCATGCCGACGCCGAGCGTGCCGAGAGGTCCAGGGTCCATCCAGGTGCCGTTCTCGGGCACGCGCAGGACCTTCGACGCCTGCGCGACGATGTCGCCCCCGTCGCCGATCACGATCATCCGATCGTCGCTGTCGACGTAGTCGGCGATCTCGCGACAGAGACGCATCGGGTCGATCGGCACCTCCTCCGAGTCGAGTTGCTCGCGCAGGGCGGCCTCGGCCGCGTCCTCGAGCCCACGGAGGTGTGCAGAGTGATCGGAGTGATCGACCCCACCCGACTCGGCGAGCGCGGCGGCGAGCGCGTCGAGGTTGGACCCGATGTTGCCGACGAGTCCGACGTCGGCGGCGCGGTTCTGACCGATGAGCGTCTCGTCGAGGTCGAGCTGGACGATCTTCGTGTCAGGTGGGATCGACCCGCCGTACTTCATCCGGAAGTCGAGCGGGGTTCCGGCGAGGATCACCACGTCGGCGGCGGCGAGGGCGTCCTTCCGACTCCGGTTGAAGAACTGCGGATGGCTCATCGGCAGGAGACCGCGCGCCATGCCGTTCGTGAAGACCGGAATCGACGTCGACTCGGCGAAGCGACGCAGCGATGACCCGCCCTCCGACCACTTGAGGCCGGTTCCCGCCATGACCATCGGTCGACTCGCAGCGGCCACGACCGCGGCCGCCTCCGCAACGGCCGACGCCGGCGACGGCGCCACGACCCTCGGGTCCCGATGGTGCGGCGGCGGCACGGTGTCGAGATCGATCGGTGAGTGCAGGACGTCCATCGGAACCTCGAGGAACGAGGGACCGGGCACCCCCGACAGCGCATGCCGGATGGCGGTCTCGATGTACTCACCGATCCGGGCGGTCTGGTAGCAGGCATCGGACCACTTGCTGATGGGACGCATGAGCGAGACGTGGTCCATCTCCTGGAGTGAGCCACGACGCATGTTGTCGAACGGACCCTGTCCACCGATCACGAGGATCGGCGAGTTGGCGCGCCAGGCGTTGGCGACGCCGGTGACCCCGTCGGTCACGCCCGGTCCGGCGGTGAGGATCGCCACACCGACCGTGCCGGGATTGAGCCGAGCCCAGGCGTCGGCGGCGTGGACAGCGGCCTGCTCGTGGCGGACGTCGACGACTCGGATGCCCTCGTCGAGACACCCGTCGTAGATCCCCATCACGTGTCCGCCCGAGAGCGTGAACACACACTCGACTCCGGCAGCCTTCAGCGCCCGGGCGGCGAGACGTCCTCCGTGGCTCATGGCACCACGGTAGAGCGCGGCGGGGATGCACCTCGGAGGCGGACGGACCGGCCACGCTGGTCGCCGTGAAGGGTCCGGACGTCGCACGCGACGCAGAACGTGCGGCCGACCTCCGGCGGATGAAGGCGACCGCACTGTCGCTGCTCATCGTCGCCGCCGCCGTCTTCGTGACGATGCGGATCCTCGGCGACGAGGGATGGCGCGGGTACGTCGAGGCGACCGCCGAGGCCGCGATGGTCGGCGCCGTCGCCGACTGGTTCGCAGTGACCGCGCTGTTCCGTCATCCCCTCTGGCTGCCGATCCCGCACACGGCGATCATTCCGAGGCGCAAGGCGGCACTCGGGGCGAGTCTCGGCGACTTCGTCCAGGAGAACTTCCTCGACCGCGACACGGTGTCGACGCGGGTGCGTCGGGCCGAGCCGGCCCGCTGGATCGCCGACGGGCTCGCCAACCCCGAGGTCGCGCAACGGGTGGCGGGCCACGCCGTGCAGATGATGGTGGTGGCAGCCGACGCGGTCGACGAGACGGTGGTCGACGAGGTGTTGCGCCCCGCAGTCGACGCAGGGCTCCGGCGCGCCGACACGGCACGCGTTCTCGCTCGGGGCCTCGACGCCGCGCTCGCCAGCGGACAGCACCAGCAGGCACTCGACTCGGTGCTGCGAGGGCTCGACCAGCTCGTGCTCGACAACGGTCCTCTGTTCCGTGCCCGGCTCGGCGAGGAGTCGCCGAAATGGGTACCCGAGTTCGTCGACGACCGTGTCTACGACCGCCTCGTGCTGGGTGTGCGTCGCTTCATCGCCGACGTCCTCGGAACACCCGACCACGAGCTACGACGTCAGCTGACGGAACGGATGACCCTGCTGGCCGAACGGCTGCGCACCGACCCGGCGCTCCAACAGCGCGTCGACGACGTGCGCGACGAGCTGCTCGACCGGCCCGAGCTCCGCGGGTGGATCGAGGAGTTCTGGACTCAGGTGCGGGTCGACCTGCGAGCGGCCGCCGAGTCGCCGACGTCCGGGCTGCACGAGCGGACCGGTCGACTCGTCGAACGGATCGGTCGGCGACTGGTCGACGACGCTGAGATGCGCGGCAAACTCGACGATCTGATCGTGCGGCTGGCGGGGACGGCGACCGAACGAGCCCGTCCCGAGATCGCGGAGATCATCTCCACCACGGTCGACCGCTGGGACGCCGACGACACGAGCCGGCGCATCGAGCTGCAGATCGGTCGCGACCTCCAGTTCATCCGCATCAACGGCACGGTCGTCGGCGGTCTCGTCGGCCTCCTCATCCACACCGTCGGCGAACTGATCTAGCGATCGGTCAGTCCGGCGTCGGATCGCGCGGGAATCCGTCCAGTCGGCGCAGGAGGAGCCGGGTGTTGGTCTCCTCCGCGCCCATCCGGTCGATGATCTCGTTCAGCACGGCGTCGAGGTCGGCCACGTCACGGCAGGCGAGGGCGAGCTGGTAGTCGTACCTCCCGGTCACGTGTGTCGAATCGACGACGGCATCGATGTCGGCGAGGGCGCCGTCGGCCTCGCTCTTCGTGGCGTCACTGCGAAGTCGAACGTCGACGAAGGCGTCGATCGATCGGCCGAGCACCTCGCGGTCCAGCTCGATGGTGAATCGCCGGATGAGACCGCTCGTCCGGAGCCGACGGATCCGTTCGGTCGTCGCCGACGCGCTCATGGAGACGGCCCGGGCGAGGTCGGTCGCCGACATCCGGGCGTCCTCGGTGAGGTGCTGGATGATTCGCCGGTCGATCTCGTCGATCACCACGAAATCAACGGTACCTCCGAGAAAGCACCGTCGAACTCCAGCACATCCACGGGTGGCACGGGAGAAGGATCGGAACGATGAGGAGCCGTCCCGTCCATCCCGTCCCCGGCGTGTACCCGCCGACGACCGACTACGTCCACGCCGCCGAAGTGTCGACACCCGAGCGCTGGGTGTTCGTCGCCGGGACGATGGGTCTCGACGCCGACGGCCAGCCGGGAGCCGACATCGACGAACAACTCGACCGGGTCTGGGACAACCTCACGGCGATCCTGGCCCGTGCCGACATGACGGTCGACCACATCGTCCGGCTCACGACGTACCTGACGGACGCCGCGCATGCAGAGCGAAACGGTGCGGTGCGTGTCGAGCGGCTCGGCGGGCGTGTGATTCCGACCACGGCGGTCGTGGTCGAGACGTTGTCCGCGGAGTGGCTGGTCGAGATCGAGGTGATCGCGGCGCGTTGACCTGCGACGACGGTCAGTCCCCGCCGGGCACGAGACAGAAGGGGTGACCGACGGGGTCGAGGAACACTCGGAACTCCTCCGGCATGGGTTGGGTCGCGGTCTTGCGGGCGCCGACGGCGATCACTGCACGCTCGCCCGCGTCGAGGTCGGCCACCGCGACGTCGACGTGCGCCTGCTGGGGGACGTCGTTGTTCGGCCACGTCGGCGCGACGTGGTCAGCGGTCTCTTGGAACGCGAGCCAACCGGCCGTGGTGCGGAGCTCGACCCAGTCGTCCTCGTCCGGGTGTTCGACGACCTCGCCGCCGATGATCGAGTGGTAGAAGTGGGCGAGAGCGAGTGCGTCGGGACAGTCGAGCACCATCGCCTGCAAGCGGCCGATCGGGCCGGAGTCGCGACTCATGCGCCCATCTTGACCGGAGGTCGATCGCGTCCCGCGGCGCGATTCTCCGCGAGATCGTGGCGGACCCACACGTTGGGCTCGACGTACACCGCGACACCGTGCGCGCAGTCGCAGTGGACCGGCACCAGATCGCCCGGGACGTGAACCGGTCCGCTCGTCGAGAAGTCGGGATCGGTGCCGCGCAGGAGGTCCTGGTGCGCCCACACGAGCGCCTGGTCCCATCCCCGCGCCGGAAGTTCTCGGCGACCGTCTCGATCGAGCCGGAAGGCCATCGCCGTGCCGTGGGCGACGATCCGGTCGGCGGGATCGGTCGCGACGACGGCGAGATGACGGTACGACCGGACGACCGATCCGAACAACGACTCGCCGATCGGGTCGTGGTCCATGAACTCGTCCCACCGGTCGGGCATGTCCCACACCCGGTCGATGAGATCGGGGCGCTCGGCGAGCGTCGACACCGTCACGTCCACGGAGCGAAGGTACCGATCGACACTCTCGTCGATCCGGTGGGTTTCGGTTGTTGAGGTGGCGGAGTGGACAGCTCGGGGAACCCTGTCACACCCCTTGGTCATGATGGTGGGCGTGACGTTGGTGGAACCCGAACTCGCTGCGGCGGAGGTCGTCGATGATGATCTGGGCGAGGTGCGGGTGGTGGTCGATCCGGGCCTGTCGGGCTGGGAGGACGACGTCGATCTCGTCGCCAACGCGATCGGCTGGTTGACGTCGGACCCGGTCGCGCTGGGTGAAGTCGCCGACCGACTGATGGACCGCGTCGTGGAGTGTCCGTTGGGTCCGATGTCCGACGACCAGCTGCGGTCCGTGGCAGCTCGGTGGGAGACCGTGGCGACCCGGGTGCAGGCGGTACGTGCGGATCTGGCCGCCGAGATCGACCGACGGGGTCACGAGCGCGACGCCGGGTTCTTCTCCAC
>JBCDAK010000097.1:0-17368 GCA_039185545.1 Actinomycetota bacterium | reverse complement strand
TCGTCGGGGCCGCCGCGGCCGCCGCTGGTGCCGGGTTGGTGGTCCCTGCCGCCGACACGACGGTCAACGAGTCGCTCGCGTCGCTGGCCCAGCCACCGGCCGAGCCCGCACCGACCACGCCGCTTCCAGCCGCTCCGGCCGCCAGCAGCGAGGTGCCGGCCGCACCGCCCACGACGCAGGCGCCGACCGCACCTCCCCCGGGCGTCGGTGCGCCCGCTCCGGCCGCACCGACGGCCGGTGGAGGGGCGAGCGGACCCGACCGTCGAGGTCTGTTCGCGATCGGGGCGACCGTCGGGCTGATCGCACTCGCCGTCATCGGATTCGTCGTGTTCGCCGGGGGCGACGACGATTCCGGTGAGGCCGACCCGGTGCCGACCGAGGTGCCGGTCGAGGAGGATCCCGTCGACGACCCGGACGACGCGACGACCGGGGGCGACGAGAACGACGGCGAGGAGAACGGCGGCGACACCGCCGGAACCGAACCCGACGACGACACCCCCGGAACCGAACCCGACGACGACACCGACCCGGTCGACCCGGCCACGACCGTCGCGGACACCACGACGACCACGACGACGCTCCCGCCGGACGAGGACTGCGAGCCGGCGCTGGCACGAGACCGGTGGGTCTGCCTGACGGAGGTCGCTCTCGACGGTGACGACCTCGTCGTCACGTACGAGGCCGAGTTCCTCGGCGAGGCGTTGTCGATCGGAGCCGGCCTCCACCTGCACGTGTTCGGCAACCACCAGGAGCCCGAGCAGGCCGGGAACAATCTCGCGACCGGGGGCAGCTGGGAGGTCATCGAGGACGTCGACGAATTCCGCATCTCGCTCGCGAACGCATCGGTCTTCCCGGAGGGCACGGTCTCCGACAAGATCTGCGCGGTGGTGGCCGACGCCCGCCCCGAGCGGGTCGGCGCTCCGGGACACAACTGGTACGACGCCGACAACGGCAACTGTCTCCCGATCCCGACGGTCTGAGCCGTCGGACGATCGAGGTCGGTCGGTCGCTGGGTCAGTCGATGAGATTGAGGCCGGCCGAGTAGACCTTCTTCGGCTTCATCTCGAGTGCGATCTGGCGGGCGATGTCGTGGAAGGCCTGCGCCGCCTCGGACTCGGGATCGATCGCCGTGACGGGCCGCCCCACGTCGCTGCCCTCGCGGATGGCCGGCACGAGTGGCAGCTTGCCGAGCAGGGGCACGCCGATCTTGTCGGCGAGTTCCTGGCCCCCACCTGCGCCGAACAGTTCGTACCGCGTTCCGTCGTCGCCGGTGAACCAGCTCATGTTCTCGATGACGCCGCGGACCGGCAGGTTGACCTTCTCGGCCATCAGCGCCGACTTCTCGGCGACGAGCTGGGCGGCGGGCTGCGGAGTGGTCACGACGAACACCTCGCCGCGCGGGAGGTACTGCGCGAGCGAGAGGGCGATGTCACCGGTGCCGGGCGGCATGTCGATGAGCAGGAAGTCGGGCTCGTCCCAGAAGACGTCGGTGAGGAACTGTTCGAGCGCCTTGTGCAGCATCGGGCCACGCCAGATGACCGCCTGCCCCTCGGGCACGAAGTAGCCGATCGAGATGCAGCGGACTCCCCACTGCTCGGGCGGCAGGAGCATCTCGTCGATCACGACCGGGTCGCGATCGGTGCCGAGCATGCGGGGGATCGAATAGCCGTAGATGTCGGCGTCGACCACGCCCACCGAGTGTCCCTGCGCAGCGAGCGCCACCGCGAGGTTGGTGGTGACCGACGACTTGCCGACGCCGCCCTTGCCCGACGAGATCAGCAGCGGTCGGGTCTTCGACGTGTTCTTCGCGAACGGGATCTCGCGCCCTTCGGCGTGGCCGTGTGCCTGGTGCGTTCCGGCCGAGGCCGACCCGCCCGAACCGTGGACCACCTCGCGCACTCGCGCCCGCTCCTCGTCGGTCATGACCGTGAACTCGAGATCGATCGTGTCGACGCCGTCGAGCTCGGTCGCAGCCTCGGACACGCGCCGGGTGATCTCGCCCTTCAGCGGACAGCCGGGCACCGTGAGTGCGACGAGGACCCCGACCTCGCCGTTCTCTCGGATGTCGACGTTCTTGAGCATCCCGAGGTCGACGATCGATCGATGGAGTTCGGGGTCCTCGACCGGTCGGAGCGCCTCGACGACCTGCTCCTCGGTGACGGTGGTGGCACCGCCGGACCCGTTGCCCTTGTTGCGACCGAACGCCATGCATCCAGTGTGGCGGGGGACCTGCGTCGCCCCACCGTGACGCTGGGCGGATCACGCCTGGGGTCTGACCCCAGGCGTGATGTCACTGGCGGTGTTCGGCGTACTCGATCACCCGGGTCATCACGGTGTCGTTCGACTTCTCGAGAGCGCCGACGTCGAACGGCGGTTGGGGGTCGTACTCGATCATCAGCTGGGCGGCCTCGGCTGCGGTCCGGTCGAACAGCAGCTCGGTGAGGCGGAGCGCCATGTCGATTCCGCTCGACACACCCGCCGCCGTGATGATCCGGCGGTCGAGGTGTTCGACGACGCGATCGGGCACGGGCGCCGAACCGTACGTGGTCAGCGTGTCGCGGGTGCTCCAGTGGGTCGTCGCCGTCAGTCCGTCGAGGAGTCCGGCGGCCGCGAGCACCAGCGACCCGGTGCACACCGATGTGGTGAAGGTGGTCGATTCGTGCGCGGTGCGCACCCAGTCGAGGACCGTCTGATCCTCGAGGAGGGGACGTGTTCCGACGCCGCCGGGGAACACGATCACGTCGGGCGACGGCGTCTCGTCGAAGGTCGCGTCGGCCTCGATGCCGAGCATGCCGTTCTCCGATCGGACGATGCCCCGCTCCGCGGCGATGAACGTGATGTCGAGCTCGGGGTTGCGCTGCAGCACCTCGTACGGGCCGATGCCGTCGAGGGCGGTGAACCGGGGGAACAGGGGGATGACGACGTCGAGACTCATCAGCTCGCTCGCTCTCTGCCGGCGGGCCCGGCGATCGGGGGTGTGTGGGACGGGGGACGGGCGAAGCGCGCCCGGTACGCCTCGGGGCTGACGCCCAACTGGCGGTGGAAGGTGCGGCGCATCGTCTCGGCGGTGCCGAAGCCGCAGCGCTCGGCGATGGCGGCGACCGTGTCGGTCGTGCGTTCGAGATCGTGGCGCGCGGCGTCGGTGCGCACTCCGGCCACGAACTTGGCGGGGGACAGACCGACCTCCGCGGTGAAGCGCCGCACGAAGTGGCGTTCGCTCATGGCGACGGTCCGAGCGAGCACGGCGACGCGGTGATCGGCGCCCGGATCGGCCACGACCGCGCGCTGCGCCTCGACCACCGGCGGGGTCTCGGCTTCGCGTACCCAGGTCGGCGTGGCGAACTGTGACTGGCCACCCGGTCGACGGAGGTACACGACCAACCAGCGCGCGATCTCCTGCGCGAGGTCGGTCGAGTGGTCGTGCTCGACGATCGCCAGTGTGAGATCGATGCCGGCGGTCACGCCCGCCGACGACCACACGTCGAGGTCGCCGACGTCGATCGCCGGGGAGTGCACGAAGATCGGATCGGCGTCGACCGTGACGTCGGGGCGATCGCGGGCGACGCGACCGGCGCGGGCCCAGTGTGTGGTGACCGTTCGACCGTCGAGCGCCCCCGTCGCAGCAGCGAGGTGAGCGCCGGTGCACACGGTGACGAGGCGTGCGGCGCGGGTGACGAGGCGGTCCAGCGACGCGACCACGTCGGGGTCGTCGGCGTGGCGGAAGACGGCGAATCCGCCCGGCACGACCAGTGTGTCGATCCGCTCGACGGTGGCGAGCAACTCGTCGATCGACTCGGCGAGGAGCGTGACACCGCTCTCCGTGCGGATCTCGCGACCGGTGAGTCCGACCACCGTCACCTCGTACGCGGGATGTGTCGTCGCCTCGCCCTGCGTCTCGAGGAGTGCCGACGCCGCGGCGAACACCTCGGCGGGTCCGGTCAGGTCGAGCGACTGCACGCCGTCGAACGCGGCGATCGCGACGCGGTGCGAACGTCGATCCACGGCCGCCATCGTCGTCCGCGCCGGGGAGTGGCGTCAATGTCGGTCATCCCACGATTCCGGCCACGAAGGGCCGGGCGTCAACGGCGATAGCGTCCAGCGCCGATGGACGTTCGCATCGGAGTGACCCAGGCCCCGCGAGAGATCAACCTCGAGATCCCCGACGACACCGATCGCGACGAGCTGCGATCCAAGGTCGAGGCAGCATTGTCGGGCGCCACCGACGTCCTCTCGCTCGTCGACAAGCGTGGCAAGGAGACCTTCGTTCCGGCGTCGAAGATCGCCTACGTCGAGGTCGGCAGCGACGAGAGCCCGAAGATCGGCTTCGGCAACTGATCCGCTGACCGCCGGCGACCGCTCGCCGGACGACCCGGACTGCGAGCGACACCCCACATGGCTCGACGCACTCCATCGAAGTCCGACCACGGTGCTCCACCCGACCTGATCGATCTCGAGCTGCTCTTCGTCACCGGAAAGGGTGGCGTGGGCAAGACCACCCTGGCGGCGGCGATCGCCGAGGTCGCCGCGCGTCAGGGCCGACGTGTCCTCGTCTGCGAGATGGACGCGAAGGGAGCACTCGCCACGGCGTTCGAGGTGGCCGAACTGAGCTTCGACCCGACCGAGGTCGAAGACGGTCTCTGGGCGATGACGATGAGTACCGAGGATTCGCTGCGCGAGTACCTCCGTCTCTACGTCCGCATCCCGCTCATCGGACGGATCTCGGCGCTCGCCTCCACGTTCGACTTCGTCGCCGACGCCGCGCCGGGCGTGAAGGAGATCCTGGCCATCGGCAAGATCTGCTTCGAGGTGCGCGAGCGCAACTACGACCTCGTCGTCGTCGACGCCGAGGCGAGCGGCCACGTGGTCAGCCAGATCGGCGCGCCGCGGGTGATCGCCGATCTCGTCCAGGTCGGTCTCGTCCGCGACCAGACCGAGTGGATGCTCGACATCCTCGACGATCCAGCCCGGACCGGCGTCGCCGTCGTGACCACCCCCGAGGAGATGCCGGTCACCGAGTCGATCGAACTGCTCGACCGACTCGTCGACGAGACCGGCGCACACCCGGTCGCCGTGCTCGCCAACCGCACCCTCCCGGCCATGTTCACCCGGCGGGAGCAGCCGCTCGCCCGTCGGCTCGACGATGCCGTGCCCGCCCTGGTCGATCTCGCCGGCCCCGGGGCCGCGGCCGTCGTCGACGCCGCGTCGATCATCGAGGCGCGCCGCTCGGTCGGGGCCGGACACCTCGATCGACTTCGTACCGCGCTCGACGAGCGGACCGACCCGTCGCTGAACGGGTTGCCGATCGTGTCCGTGCCCGAGATGTTCGGCCGCTCCCACGGGCGGCGTGTGGTGTCCCGCGTCGCCGACGCACTCGCCGACGAGATCGCGGTCGAACCGTGAGCCGATCTCGCCGTTCCACCCGCGACCTCGACGCACTGCTGGCCAGCCGGGAGATGATCCTCGTCGCCGGTTCGGGTGGCGTCGGCAAGACCACGGTGGCTGCGGCACTGGGTGTGGCCGCGGTCCAGCGCCAAGCGCGCCGCACGCTCGTGCTCACGGTCGACCCGGCTCGACGGCTCGCGTCGGCGCTCGGCCTCGAAGCACTCGGGAACGCGCCGACGCGGATCGATCCCGACGTGCTCTCCGCGTCCGACGTCGGCGCGCGCGGGGAGCTCCACGTGGCGATGCTCGACACCAAAGCCGGGTGGGACGAACTCATCCGCCGGCACGCACCCGACCGCCGCACCCGCGACGCCGTGCTCGCCAATCCGCTTTACCAGAACATCACCAGCCGCTTCGTCCACAGCCACGACTACCTGGCCATGGAGCAGCTCCACGACCTGCACGCGACCGGCGAGTACGACCTGGTCATCGTCGACACGCCGCCGTCGCGCAACGCTCTGACCATTCTCGACGCGCCAGGGCGGATGGCCGACTTCTTCGGCAGTCGCCTGCTCCGGTGGCTCACCGTGCCGTACCGGTCGAAGCTCTTCACCGTCGCGTCCCGGCCCTTCTACCAGGTGGCCGATCGCGTCCTCGGCTCACGGTTCCTCCAGGACATCGCCGACTTCTTCATCCTCTTCCAGCAGATGGAGAGCGGCTTCGTGGCCCGAGCTCGCGAGGTCGAGGCGCTGCTGATCGACCCGCGCACGGCGTTCGTCATCGTGTCCACCCTCGAGGCCGCTCCGGCATACGAGGCCCAGTATCTGGCTCGAGCGCTCGAACGGAGATCGATGCCGCTCGGCGCCATCGTCGCCAACCGCGTCCTCCCGTCCGACATCGCCTCCACCGAGGCCACCGAGGCGGCGATCGCACTCGAGGGGGCGAGCGACACCGACGCCGACCGTGCGGCGCTCGGTCCCGTCGCTGCGGCGCTCGGGGTGGACGACGTCGAGCGCGTCCGACGCGTCGTCCATCGGATCGCAGAACGCTTCGACGACCTGTCGATGGTCGCGGCGCGCGAGGCGGATCGACGTGACGAACTCACTGCGCTGGCCCCGTTGACGGTCGATGTCCCGTGGCTCGCAGGCGACATCCACGACCTCGGCGGACTCGCGGCGATCGCCGGTCACCTCCGCCGGTCGGGCGATGCGGCAGAATCCCCCCGATGACCTCGCTCGCCGACCTCTCGCGCGAACACTCCCTCCTCGATCGGGACGACATCGACCACCTCAACCGGCTCACGGCCGAGTGGGCCTTCCTCGCCGACCTGTGTTTCGCCGACCTGTTCCTGCACGTGCGCGCCCCGTCGGGTCGGTGGCTCGTCGTCGACCAGGTCCGGCCGGCGACGAACCAGACGATGTACACCACCGACCACATCGGTCAGTGGGCGACCGCCGGCATCCCACAACTCGACGAGGCGCTCGACACCGGACGCAGCGTCAACGGCGAGATCGACGGTCCTGACGGGGTCGAGACCGACCCGCTCTCTCGCGTGCGCATCACGGCCATCCCGGTGATCCGCAACGCACGCGTCATCGCGGTCATGAGCAAGGAGTGGATCGTTCGTGCCGGACGCGTCCGGGGCGAACTCGAGGGTCACTACTCGCGGATCTTCGGCCAGTTCGTGTCGATGATCGAGGTGGGCACGTTCCCGTTCCCCGGCCGTGTCGCTGACTCCAGTGCGGCCCCCCGCGTCGGCGACGGGCTCCTCATGCTCGATGCCGATGCCACGGTCACCTACGTGTCGCCGAACGCGAACTCGGCGCTGCACCGCGTCGGCATCCAGGCCAACCCGGTCGGCATGCGACTCGCCGAGCTCGGATTCCACGACGGACCCGCGCGCCAGGCGTTCGAACAGCGCGAGCCCGTGGTCGAGGAGTTCGAGCAGGGCACCGAGGTGACGCTGCTCGCCCGGTGCGTTCCCCTGCTCACCGGCGAGGCCGCGAACGCCGTCGTCGACGGCGGGTTGCTGCTCGTGCGCGACGTGACCGAACTCCGCAAGCGCGATCGGCTGCTCCTCACCAAGGACGCGACCATCCGCGAGATCCATCACCGGGTGAAGAACAACCTCCAGACCATCTCGTCGCTGCTCCGCCTGCAGGCCCGTCGGCTGGAGAACGAGGAGGCGAAGGCCGCGGTCGGCGAGTCCGTCCGACGGATCCGCACCATCGCGCTGGTCCACGAGGCGCTGTCACGCGAGCCGGGCGACGACATCGCGTTCATCGAGATCGTGCGTCCCCTCCTCCGCTTGGCCGAGGAAGGGCTGCAGTCACCCGATCGTCCGGTCAGGTTCTCACTCACCGGCTCGGGCGGTCGGATTCCGGCGCGGACGGCCACTCCGCTCTCGGTGGTCCTCACCGAGTTGCTGCAGAACGCCGTCGATCACGGCTTTCCCGAGGGATCCTCGGGCGGCGACGTGGCCGTGGTGCTCGACCACCGAGACCGTCGCCTCGCGCTGAGCGTCGTCGACAACGGGCGTGGCGTCGACGCCGGCTTCGAGCTCGGGTCGGCTCCGGGTCTCGGTCTGTCGATCGTGCGAACGCTCGTGACCACCGAACTCGACGGCACGATCGAGATGCGACCCGCCACGAGCGACGATCTCACGGGCGTCGGGATCCCCCACGACCGAGCCCGCGGCACCGTGGTCGAGTTGTCGGTCACGACCTCGGTCGAGTGACCGCCGGACCGTCTGCGATGTTCGGGGTGCGAGCGTCAGCTCGCCTGAGCGGCGCGGCGTGCGGCGCGCGCCTCGGCGACCCGGTGGCGGCGGATCACCCGTCGCTCCTCCTCGGTGAGACCGCCCCAGATGCCCGAGTCCTGGTTGGTCTCGAGCGCGAACTCGAGGCAGTCGGCCGAGACCGTGCACTCTCCACACGTCGCTTTGGCGTGGGTGATCTGCGAGATCGCGGTGCCGGTGGTGCCCACCGGGAAGAAGAGGCCGGGATCGGTGTCCCGGCAGATCGCGTCATCGCGCCAGTCGTAGTCGGCGGCTCCCAGAGCCAGGCTGGACGCAAGGATCGACACGTGTTGTTCCCCCTCGAGGTGAGTTCGTCAGCGGAGCATCACGCCGGGCCGGCCGACCGAGGAGTCGGTGACACCGTCTGCGTCCGCTGGGGCGGTGGTTCGCCGGGGCGGCAAGGTAGGCGTCGATCGCAGGCAGCGCAAGACCGCCGAAGTGTGACGTCTGACGCACCACCGCGGAACACGGAACCGAGTGTCCGGTGTTGGTGATCGCCCATCGCGGTGCGTCGGCCGCCGCGCCCGAGAACACGCCCGAGGCGTTCGAACTCGCCGATCGCCTCGGCGCCGACGGCGTGGAACTCGACGTCCGGTGGTGGGCTCCCACCGCCCGCCCACCCCGCCTCGTCGTCGCCCACGATCCGCTGCCCGACGATCCGGAGCACGTCGACTCCCTCCCCGACCTGCACGACGTCCTCGATGCGTGTGGGTCGCGGATGCTGGTCAACGTCGAGATCAAGAACGGCGATGCCTCCGGTCCGATCGATCCGTCGATGGCGGCGGTCGGTGCGACCGTGCAGGCGCTCCGCGATCGCGCCGCCGACCGCGGCGACCGCTGGTTGATCTCCTCGTTCTCACCCGAGACGGTGGGCCACCTTCGGCGCACCGCACCCGAGTTCCCGACCGCGCTGCTCGTCGACGGTCTCGACATGGCGGTGATCGACTCCGCATCCCGCGCCGGCCACGAGGCGATCCACCCGGACGTCGAGTCGTCGTCG
Organism: Actinomycetota bacterium; assembly: GCA_039185545.1. Classification (GTDB taxonomy): domain Bacteria; phylum Actinomycetota; class Acidimicrobiia; order Acidimicrobiales; family Ilumatobacteraceae; genus Ilumatobacter_A. Next base: position 8,189 of record JBCDAK010000097.1, on the reverse strand, counting down.
AGCGAGCTGGTGCGACACGCCCACGACCTCGGTCTGATGGTCACGGCGTGGACGTGCAACGACGCCGATCGGATCGTCGAGCTGGCGACGTGGGGTGTCGACGCGGTGTGTACCGACGTGCCCGACGTGGCGCTCAGCTCGCTCGGGCGGACGGGAGCGGCGCGGCAACCGGATCCGCGCTGGCCGTGGCGATCGAGGACCCGGGCGCAGGACCGGCCGCAGTGAGGGTCCGCGGGTCGGCCGGCACCACGAGGTCGATCGCCTCGGGCACGTACTCGAACGCGAGCCGGTTCGTGTCGCCGAGCGCGTCACCGTCGACCTGGTAGGGGAACGGCCGGTCGTTCTCGACGAGCAGTTCGCGCACGTGCGTGCGGACGTCGAGGTGCCCGGACGGCTTCACGCCGCCGCCGCGCAACGCCCCCGCGAGAGAGCCGAGGATCGCCGTCGCGCGCATCGTGGTGAACGTGATCGCCACGAGCGGCTGCTCGAGCGTCGCGGCGGGGGACAGATCGAGCGCCCGATTGCCGAGGTACGTGTACGGGTTGGTGTTGAGGACGATCGTGAAGAATCCGTCCTCGACCGGATCGCCTCCGTCGCCGGACACCCGGAAGTGCGGTCGGTCGCGGTCGTAGCCGCGGATCCAGGTGGACAACCCGGCCCAGACGAAGAGTGGGTGGCCGAGCCACCGCTTGAGCGAGCCGTGTCGCTCGACCTGCTCGACGACCGCGGCGTCGAAGCCGATGCCGGTGTGGAAGCAGAAGTAGCGGCCGTTGACGCGTCCGAGACCGATCCGTTCGGAGGGGCGTTCGAGACCGGCGATCAGGTGCTCGACCGCGCGGAGCGGATCGTTCGGCATGCCGAGTGTGCGGGCGAACACGTTGGTCGATCCGCCCGGCAGCACGCCGAGGGCGGTGTCGGTGCCCGCGATCCCGGTGGCAACCTCGTTGAGGGTTCCGTCGCCGCCGTATCCGATGACGACGTCGACGCCCCGTCGTGCGGCGTCGTGCGCGAACCGCGTGGCGTGGCCGCGCCGGTTCGTCTCGACGACCTCGACGTGGTGTCTCCGGCGCGTGCCGTCGGTCGGACGGGGGAGTCCCTCCACGAGTCGACGGTGCACCATGACGGTGTTGCGTGCGGTCACCGACGACGCGAAGGAGTTGACGATCAGGACGATCCGCACGGCGCGAACGGTACCGCTCCTCGCGTTCACCGGCCGACGTCACGTGGATCGTGTGCACGTCGGTTGGAGAGGCGTACTTACCGGCCGGTAGCTTTGTCGGCCGTATGAACGTGATCGTGTGTGTGAAGCAGATCCCCGATCCGGCGCTCCCAGGTGAGCTGGATTCCGACAACACGCTGAAGCGTGACGGCAAGTTGATCCTCGACGAGTCCGACAGCTACGGCGTCGAGATGGCTCTCCAGCTGGTCGACAACGCCGGCGGGGGTGAGGTGACCCTCGTGTCGATGGCGCCCAACGACGAGACCTCGGGGCTGCGCACCGCGCTCGCCATGGGCGCCGCGAAGGCCGTGCTCGTGTCCGACCCCTCGCTGGCCGGTGCCGACGCGCTCACCACCGCCAAGGTGCTCGCCGGCGCCGTCGGCAAAGCGGGCGAGTACGACCTCGTGATCGCGGGCACCGAGTCGTCCGACGGCTACACCGGCACCGTGCCCGAGCAGATGGCCGAGGTCCTCGGCCTCCCCTCGGTCACGTTCGCCAAGTCGATCGCCGTCGACGGCAGCAGCGTCAACATCGAGCGCCAGACAGAGGCCGGCTACGACGAGGTCACCTGCCCCACCCCGGCGCTGGTGTCGGTCACCGCGGGCGTCGTCGAGCCCCGCTACCCGAGCTTCAAGGGCATCATGGCCGCCAAGTCGAAGCCGGTCGACACGGTCGCCGCTGCCGACCTCGGCGTCGACTCGGTCAGCTGGGCCCAGTCCATCACCGCCGTCGACGATGCGCCGCCGCGGGAGGCGGGCGAGATCGTCGAGGACGAGGGAGAGGCCTACGAGAAGATCGTGGCCTTCCTCGACGAGCTGAAGGTCATCTGAGCCGGCCCCGGGCCCGAGCCAGACGCAGAGACGACGAAGACGACACGAAGGACGAAGGGAAGAGACGACATGGCCATCGACAACATTTGGGTGTTCTCACAGGTCGCCGACGGCGCGGCCACCAGCAGCACGCTCGAACTGCTCACCAAGGCCCGCTCGCTCGGCGGGTCGGTCACGGCGTTCGTGGCCGGTTCGGTCGGCGACGCCGCCGGCCAGCTCGGTGATCACGGAGCGGCGAAGGTGTACGAGACCGGCGACCTCGCCGGAGCGCTGCCCGGTCCGGCGGTCGCGTCGGCGATGCAGGCCGTCATCGACGGCGGTGACTCGCCCGACCTCGTGATGTTCCCGCAGAGCTACGAGGGACGCGACGTGCTGGCGCGCCTGTCGGTCAAGCTCGACCGCACGGTGCTCACCAACTCGACCGACGTCTCCGTCGACGGCGACGCGGTCAGCGTCGTCACGCCGATCTTCGGTGGGACCAAGCTCGTCACCTCCACGTTCACCGGCGAGGCGCCGTACCTGGCCGCCTTCCGCCCGAAGAGCTTCGAGGTCGAGGGCGGCGCCGGTGCTGCCGCCGAGGTCGCCGCGGCGCCCGTGCCCGATCTCGGGTCCACGGCGGGCGCCACGGTCAACGCGGTCCACGTCGAGGAGACCTCCGGGCCGAAGCTCGACGAGGCCGACATCGTCGTCGCGGGCGGTCGTGGTCTCGGCGAGTCCGAGAAGTTCGACATGGTCGAGGAGCTCTCGAAGGCGCTCAAGGGTGCCCCGGGTGCGTCGCGTGCGATCGTCGACGCCGGCTGGGTGCCGTACAGCTACCAGGTCGGCCAGACCGGCAAGGTCGTCAAGCCCACGGTGTACATCGCGGCCGGCATCTCGGGTGCCACGCAGCACATGGTGGGCATGAAGGGCTCGAAGAACATCATCGCCATCAACAAGGACTCCGAGGCCCCGATCTTCGGTGTCGCCGACCTGGGCATCGTGGGCGACGTCCACAAGGTGCTTCCGCAGCTGCTCGAAGCGCTGCAGGCCCGCGGCTGATCGGCGGTCATCCTTCGTTCTCGTGAGGATCGACGACCGCGCGTGTCGTCCATCCTCATGAGAACGTGTTGATCACAGGGCTGCTGTCGGTGTCGGGACCCGTCGTCACCTCGGACGGTGAGTGCCGAGGTCGCGCCAGTGGGGGACATCGCAGAAGTCCTCGATCATTCCGTACGGGTACGGCGGCACGCCGGGTGCGGAGACGCGCGTGAGCTCGTCGACGTCGGCCGGATCGAGCGCGATCGACGCCGCACCGAGGTTGTCGACCAGTTGGGCGACGGTGCGCGCGCCGAGGAGGACCGACGCCACCGTCGGACGGGTGAGCAGCCACGCGATCGCCACCTGACCCATCGAGCCACCGTGACGCTCGGCGACGGACCGGACCGCGTCGATCACGTCGAAGGTCGTGTCGGTGTTGCGCCCGTCGTAGGCCTCGACGCCCCGGTCGGGGTCGTCGCCGAGTCGAGACTCGCCGGTCGGTCGGGTGTCCCGGGCGTACTTGCCGGTCAGCCATCCGCCGCCCAGTGGCGACCACGGCGTGATCGAGAGCCCGCGATCGATGCAGCACGCGAGCACCTCGAGCTCGATGTTCCGATCGAGGAGGTTGTACTGCGGCTGCACGACGCACGGCGCGATCAGACCGCCGTGGCGAGCCTCGGTGAGGATCTCGCCGAGCTGGTAGCCCGTCACGTTCGACCAACCGATCGAGTGGATCTTCCCGCTCCGCACCAGTCCGGCGAGTGTGTCGAGCGTCTCGACCACGGGCGTGTGCTGGTCCCATCCATGGACGAAGTACAGGTCGATCGCGTCGACTCCGAGCCGGTCGAGGCTGGCGTCGACGCTGCGGACGAGGCTGCGACGAGACGCCCCGGCGGAGCCGGGCGGGGGAGCGAACCGTCCCTTCGTGGCCAGCACGACGTCGTCCGGGCGCCGATCGGCGAGCCACCGGCCGACGATCCGCTCCGACTCCCCGGCGCCGTAGCCGTCGGCGGTGTCGATGAACGTCCCGCCCGCGGAGACGAAGGTGTCGAGCTGGGCGAACGACTCGGACTCGTCGGTCTCGACGCCGAACGTCATCGTGCCGAGACCGAGCCGTGAGACGAACGGGCCGGTCCGTCCGAGGGGCGAGGTGGCGAGAGGTGTCGTCGCGGGGGCGTCGGTCGGGGAGGTCGAGTCGGTCATGTCCGCCACGCAACACCCTGGAGTTCACTCCAGGTCAAGCGGGACGGTCGTCACACGGCGTCGCGGGCGACGATCGCCCACGCGACCGAGTCGCGGGTGTCCTCGATGGCGAGCTGCAGGGTCCACCCGGTGTTCGGTTCTCCGGCGTCCCACCGGAACCACCGCAGATCGTCGAGGAGATCGCGGATCTCGTCGTCGGCCGGTGGAAACTCGTCGGCGAGATCGCCCAGTGCCGACAGCACCCACCAGACCCCGAATCGGCCGGCCGCCGCACCCCGCCGGCGTCCGTGAGCTCCACCGCTCGCCCCGGCCCATCCCAGCCACTGGAGCGCGTCGGCCGTGGTGAGTGGCTGCAACCGGGCGGCGGGAGCGCCGAGTGCACCGATCGCATCGGTGGCGCGTCCATCGGTGACCTCGACCACATCGACCTGGCCGTTCGATGCGTTCGTCCATGGTTCGACGAGCTGCTCGATCGCGTCGCCGACGTCGCTGTCATGAGTGATCTGCACGCCACCGTGAGTCACGTCGGCCGACCGCAGCTCGTCGGTCGAGTCGAGGAAGCCGGGCGCGGGGAACTCGGCACCGGCGTCGGTGTAGGTCGCGGTGAGGTAGTCGGGCTCCCACTCCCGCAGCTCGACGGGCAGATCGAGCACAGGAGGCAGCTCGGCCGCATCGGTGGCGGCGATCACGTCTCCCCGGATCGATCGCTCGTGGGCGACGAAGGTCGCGCGTGGCCCGCGATCGAGATGAGGTGCGAGCTCGGCCCAGTCGTGGTGGTGTGCTGCGACTTCGGTGAGCGGTCCGATCGTGAAGCGGCCCGACGCCCCGTCGGACTCGTCGAGCACCGCGGCGACGAACGGTGCTGGAGCGAGCAGTGCGAGGCGGTACTCGGCCAGGGTGGCCGCCGGCCACAGTTGTCGGCCGGTCTCGACGGCCGCCCGCGAGCGGTTCCGAAGTCGCAGCAGCCCGTCCCAGTCGCGCGACGACGTCCGATCGTCGATCATCCGGACCAGGCCGTCGAGATCGGCCGAGTGGATCAGCACGTCGAGGTCGGCGTCACTGACGGGCGGGTCGGCGCTCATCGTGTGGCGCTCATCGCTCGAAGATGACGGCGGCCCAGCCGTCGCGGGTCGCGGTCGAGACGGCGTGGAGCGGCGAGAGCGCCTCCACGACGTGATCGTGACGGTCGGCCAGCACGCCGCTCACGACGAGCACGCCCTCGGGCGCGAGGACGCGGCGCAGATCGGCGGCGAGCGACACCAGCGTCGGCGCCAGGATGTTGGCCAGGACCAGATCGAACGCCCCGTCGACGTCGGCGAGCGGCGTGGTCGACGCCGACACCCTGCCCCCGACGCCGTTGCGATCCGCGTTGTCCCGGGTGGCGACGACTGCCTCGTCGGCGAGGTCGATGCCGACACACGTGGGGGCGCCGAGCTGCGCGGCGAGGACGGCGAGCGCTCCGCTGCCGCAGCCGACGTCGAGCACGGATCGGAACGGCGGTCGTTCGCCCGCGTCGGACGGTTCGAGCAGTTCAGCGACCGCGGCGAGCGAGAGTCGGGTGGTCGGATGGTCGCCGAGGCCGAACGATCCGCCGGGTTCGATCCGCGTCACCGATCGGGCCTCCTCGACCCCGGGCACCTCGGCGTCGGTGAGCCACGCCGGCACGCAGACCCGGTCGTCGGTGAACCACACGGGTTCGACGTGGTCGCGCCAGGCGTCGCTCGCTGCCGAGTCGACCCGCTCGACCCGCCACGACCACGCGGGATCGAGCGTGGCGACCGCTCGGTCGAGTGCGCCCGGTGCGTCGCCCACCGAGGTAGACAGCTCGACCGTTCCGGCGGCGCCCGCTCTCTCGATGACGCCACGCACGCCGAGCTGCCACAGTCGATCGGCGGCCAAGTCGGCCGTCTCGGCGTCGTCGACGATCACGACGAGCATCGACTCGGTGCGCATCCCCGCAGTGTGGCGCGTGCGACGCGACGCGGGCCGCGCCGGGTGGCTCGTCGGACCTTCAGACGAGGGGCCACGGGTACCGGCGACCGGTGTCGTCGGTGGGGAAACGGCGCTCCTTCACCATCCATGCGGCACGTCCCTGGATCGCCTCGACCTCGTCGTCGGCCAGGAGTGCCGACACATCGAGTGGTACGCCCGAGAGCAGCCGGTTCGCGCCATCGACGATGGCGTCGGGGAGCTGCTCGTCACCGAACTCCCAGATGACCGTGCGCAGCTTGAACGAGGCGGAGAAGCAGAGGCCGTTGTCGATCGCCCACACGGACGCCGGGTCGTCGTCGCGCTCGGGGACGAGCAGGCAGTGGCCGCTCTTCCGGTCGGTGTTGTTGGCGAGGATGTCGAGTGCGGCGATGTCACGCAGCCGGTCGTGGAGGTCGGGGTACGACTCGTGGATCGTGAAGTAGTGCTCGCGGTGGTCGGCGAGAACGAACCACTGGACCGACCCCTCACCGAGCGGACCGTCGCGCAGCACGGTGGGAGGGACCACGCCGAGACCCATCGCCTCGCTCAGCCGGTATGCCGCCACCTCGCGGCGGTGCAGCCCGGGCTCGAAGTCCCACAGCGGACGCTCGCCGCGCATCGGCTTGTAGATCGCCGGATGGGCCCGACCGTCGTGCACGACGTGGACGAGGAACGTGGCGTTGGAACTGTGCGGCATCCGTCCCTCGACGTCGATCTCACCGCGCAGCAGGTGTTCGATCGGATCGTCGATGTCGTCGACGCGGAGCTCGACACCCGTCTGCTCCTCGGTGCCGTCGGTCATCGTGGTTCGGGCACGATCAGTTCATCCGCGGGCACGCGTGACCGTCGGGATCGATCGGTCCGGAACACCATCGACACTCGGGACGGCCCGACTGCACGACGTCGTTCGCCCACGAGGCGAACGCGGCCGCCTGACCGCGGGTGATGTAGAGCCGGACGTGGCCGCGATCGACCTCATCGTCGGTGTCGTCGTCGCCGTCCTCTGCGTCGTCCTCGAGGTCGCCGGGCACCATCTCCTCGAGTTGCAGGAGGACGCGGTCGCTCGATCGGTCGTAGCCCAGACCGATCGGTCCGAGCACGAACACCTCGTCGAACCTGGTGGGGTCGACGTCCATCGCACCCGGGAGTGGTCGGTCCTCGGGCGGCGGCAGGTCGACGAGCACCTTCTCGAGGTACTGGGCGACCGCCGCGGTCTGGACCTTCTCGCACTTGACGGCGAGGCGCTCGGTCCCGGCGCGGACGAACAGGTAGAAGGTGCGACTGCCGGGACGACCGACGGTCCCGGTGGTGAACGTGTCGACCTCGTCGAACTCGTAGAAGAAGCTCATGCCGGACGCAGCTCGCTGAGTGACCGGCCGGTCGAGTTGACCGCCAGAGCGATGGGTCCGCCGGCGTGCCACGTGAGTGCACTGATCGACGCCGGGCTGATGACGATGCGCTGGAACAGGTCGATGTGGGTGCCGAGGGCGTGTGCGACCGCCGCCTTGATGGTGTCGGCGTGGGACACGCAGACGATGGTGTCGCCCGGGTGCGCGGCTCGTAGTCGGTCGAGTGCCGACACCATGCGGGTCTGCATCTCGGTGAAGCTCTCGCCGCCGGGGAACCGGAACGTGGACGGCGCACGCTGGACGGTCGACCACTCGGGCAGCTTCATCAGCTTCTTGAGTTCGGCGCCGGTCCACTCGCCGAAGTCGCACTCGAGCAGTCCCTTGTCGCTGCGGGTGCGGAGCCCCAGCGCCTTCGAGATGGGGGCGGCGGTCTCCTTCGCCCGCTCGAGCGGCGACGAGTAGACGGCGGCCACGTTGCCCAACGCTGCGATGCGCTCGGCGGCGATCTCGGCCTGCTGCCGGCCCTCGTCGGCCAGGTGGAGTCCGGGGGCCCGCCCGGGGAGCACCTTGCCGGTGGTCGGCGTCTGGCCGTGACGGACC
>JBCDAK010000096.1:0-17491 GCA_039185545.1 Actinomycetota bacterium | reverse complement strand
GTCCTGCATCAGGTTCACACCGAGCCGGCCGTGCGGTGCGTAGACCATCAGCGACAGCGCACTGCCGGGCGCGAGCACACTCGCCAGCGCAGCCAGCCCGGCGTCGGGGTCGACGAGATGGTGCAGCACGCCGGTGCACACGACGTGGTCGAACGTTCGGCCGAGCGCCCCGACCTCCTCGATGGGCAGCTGCTCCACGGTGAGATTCGTGATGGCGTGGCGCTCGACGAGCTGGCGGGTGTGCTCGACGCTCGTGGCGCTCACGTCGATGCCGACGACGTCACGGCCGGGTTCTCGGAGCGCGATGCGCGCCGCCTGCGAGGTGCCGCACCCGGCGACGAGGACGCTCCGGACCGACGCGGGTCGCCGGCTCGGCCAGATCCGGTGGTGTGCGAACCGATCGACGTGCTCGGCCGCCGGAGCGACATGGCCCGACAGGTCGTCGATGGGCGGCGGATACGGATGCCGATCGTAGAACGCCGCGATCGCGTCGGAACGCGGGTCGCTCACGGTCGTCGGGGGTCGTTCGAGAGACGGCGGGAGACCGTCAGGAGCTGCCGATCCCGGCCTGGAGCTTCTCCATCAGCTGACTGATGTTGAACGCAGCCGGCTCCTGTCGCGGCGGGAAGTCGACGAGCGACCGCAGCATCTGCGCCACGTACGTCTGCGCCGGCACGAGGATCCACGCACGACGGAGCAGCCAGTCGTAGTACGTGTTCGACGTGACGTCGGCGCGTTCGAACGGATCGGTCCGGAGGTTGAAGATCTTCGGGACGCGGAGCTCCGTGAACGGCTCCGCCCAGATCTGGAGCGTGCCCGTGGCCCGCTGCTCCATGAACACGATCTTCCAGTTGTCGTACCGGAGCGCGGTCAGGTCGCCGTCGTCGGACACGTAGAAGAAGTGCTGCCGAGGGCTCTCGTCGACCTCGCCGGTGAGGTACGGCAGCTGGTCGTGCCCGTCGATGTGCACCTTGTAGGTGTCGCCCGCGAGCTCGGTGCCCGCTCGAAGCTGATCGGCGACATCAGGGTTGCCCGCCGCGGACACGAGTGTCGGGAACCAGTCGTTGTGGCTGACGATGCCGTTGAGCACCGTGCCCGGATCGATCTTCCCCGGCCAGCGGACGAGTGCCGGGACGCGGTAGGCACCCTCCCAGTTCGAGTTCTTCTCGTTGCGGAACGGCGTCATCCCGGCGTCGGGCCACGTGTTCATGTGGGGGCCGTTGTCGGTGGAGTACATGACGATCGTGTTCTCGGCGATACCCATCTCGTCGAGCGCGTCGAGCAGCTCACCGACCACGTCGTCGTGATCGCACATCGTGTCGTGGTACTCCGACTGCCACCGCCCGGCACGGCCGCGGCTCTCGGGCTTCCCGTGGGTGCGGAAGTGCATGTGGGTCGCGTTGAACCAGCAGAAGAACGGCGTGTCGGAGTCGTTTTGCCGCTTCATGAAGTCGATCGCCGCGTCGCGGAACTCCTCGTCGCAGGTCTCCATCCGCTTCTTCGTGAGCGGGCCGGTGTCCTCGATGCGCTGGCCACCCTCGGCGTCTGCGTCGGCCCACGACCGGATGACGCCGCGCGGTCCGAAGCGCTCGCGGAAGCCCGGCATCTCCTCCTCGGTCGGGTAGTCGTACTCCTCGGGCTCCTCTTCGGCGTTGAGGTGGTAGAGGTTCCCGAAGAACTCGTCGAAGCCGTGAGCGGTCGGGAGGAACTCGTCGCGGTCGCCGAAGTGGTTCTTGCCGAACTGGCCGGTCGCGTAGCCCTCCTGCTTGAGGGCGGTGGCGATGGTGGGGTCCTCGGCGCGGTAGCCGATGTCGGCGCCCGGCATGCCCACCTTGGTGAGCCCGAGGCGGTACGGGTTCTGACCACTGATGAAGGCGGCCCGGCCGGCGGTGCAGCTCTGCTCGCCGTAGTAGTCGGTGAATCGAGCGCCCTCGTCGGCGATGCGATCGATGTGGGGAGTTCGGTATCCCATCACCCCGTCGCTGTAGCAACTCAGGTTGGTGATCCCGATGTCGTCACCCCAGATGATCAAGATGTTCGGCTGGTCGGCCACGCGGTCCCCCCTCGGTCCGGTCACGAAGTGCGCGAACGGTACCACTGCGCTCGTCGCCGGATCACTGCCCTCCGACGGCCGATTCCGCGGTGTTCACTCGGGCGACATCCGACTCGCGATCGCCCGCTCGAGCCACCGCGACGGCGGCGGCGATGAGTGCGAGCAGTGCCACAGCGGAGAAGGCGAGCAGCGTCCGGTTGAGGCTCTGCTCGAGCCCCTCGGCCAACTCGGCCACCGAGGCCGACGCGCCGGTCCCGTCGACCGCATCCGGAAGCCGATCGACGACGCGATCGGCGAGCCACCGAACGACGATCGTGATCGAGAACACCCCGCCGACGAGCAACGACGCCGACCGCCATCGGTCGACCGACAGCCACACGGTGGCAGCGGCCAGCCCGACGCCGATCAGGAGCAGCAGCCAGAACGTCCGCCGGGCCACTTCGAGCACGTCGCGAGCGGCGTCGACCCTCGCTCCCGCTTCCTCGAGTCGGTCGTTGTCGAAGACGACGACTTCACCGAAACGGTCGGGCAGCGACCGGTCGAGAGCCGAGGCGATCTGATCGCGTTGCTCGTCGGGATCGGCCGACGAGTCGAACGTCGACAGGTCGGCGTCGCCGAAGAGACCGACGTCCTGCGCCAGCTCGATCACCTCCACCACGAGCGGAAGCAGGTTGAGCCGGACCTCGCCCTCCTCGACGACGACGCCGTCCGGGGTCGCGTCGCCGCGGATCACGTTCACGGCCAACTCGTGCGCCCGTCCCGCAGCGGCACCGACGACCTCGACGAGTCGGTCGACGCGGATCACCTCGCCGAGGGCGAGTTCCAGGCGTGATCGCACGCCCGCGAGGAGTGGGTCGACCGCGGGCTCGAGTGCGTCGGGGAGCGTCTCGACGAGAGCGGAGCGGAGATCGACGCCCGTCTCGAATTCGGCGAGCACGCGGCGAGCCAGCGCGTCGCTGATCTCTTCCGACGCGAGCAACTCCTCGACGCGCTCCTCGAACCGATCGGAGTCGGAGGCGACACGGAGCGTCCAGAATCCGAGCACACCGCCGAGGATTCCGAGCAGGGCGAACACACCGAGCAGCGCGACGGCGGTCGAGCGGAGGCGACGCCGACTCGAACCATCTGAGGCCGCCGAGTCCGACTCGTCGGTCGCGGGGTGGTCCTCGGTCGCGGAGGTGTCGTCGATGCTCACGGCGGAGGGTCGGGTCGAGCGAAGTGGCAGGTGGAGTGATGCGCACTCGGCGACCAGCCGTCGAGGGCGGCCGGATCGTACCAGTGCCCGCTCGACGGCTCGACGATCCGTGCACGGCCGACCACTAGGTTCGCAGCCGATGTCGCCACCGAGGGAGGAACCGGACCGTCCCGACGACTCCCTGCTCGCCCGTGAGCCGCGAACGCTGGCCTCGGTCCTGCCGGTGACGAGGTGGTTACCCGCCTATCGGTGGGGCCGCGACCTCGTGCCCGACGCGATCGCCGGGCTGGCGTTGGCTGCGTTGCTCATCCCCGAGTCGATGGGCTACGCGGGAGTCGCCGGCGTGCCACCGGAGGTCGGGCTCTACGCAGCGCTCGGAGCAGTGGTGGCGTACGTCATCACGGGCGGCACCTCGATCCTCGTCGTCGGTCCGGCCTCCGCCGTGGCCGCCCTGTCGGCGTCGATCGTGGCGGAGTTCCCATCCGACGTCGATCCGATCGGCCTCACCGCGGGACTCGCGCTCACCTCCGGCGTCCTGTTGCTCCTCGCGGGAGCGCTCCGCCTCGGGTGGATCGTCAACTTCATCTCGCGGCCCGTTCTCCACGCGTTCGTCGCGGGTCTGTCGATCTCGATCATCGTCGGACAGCTCGACGGGCTGTTCGGCATCGAGGTCGAGGGTGAGTCCGCGGTCGCCAAGCTCGTCGACGTGCTGCGTCACCTGGTCGACGCCCATGGACTGACGACACTGATCGGCGTCGCCGCCGTCGCGGCCATCCTGCTGCTCGAACGGGTCGCGGAACGCGTCCCCGCCGCGCTCGTGGTCGTCGTCCTCGGGATCGTCGCCGTGGTCGCGTTCGACCTGTCGGCGGAGGGTGTCGAGATCGTGGGCGACATCCCGCAGGGTCTTCCCGACGTCGGGATCCCCGATCTGAGCGGCATGCGCTGGCTGGAACTGCTCGCCGGCGGCGCAGCCCTCCTCCTGGTCGGCTACTCGGAGGGGTACGCCGCGGCCTCTGCGGTCGCCGCGTCGACCGACGAGACCATCGACGCCGATCAGGAGCTGATCGGTTCCGGAGCGGCGAACGTCGGAGCCGGACTGCTCGGCGGTCTCGCCGTGGGTGGCAGCCTGTCGAAGTCGGCGGCGGCCGAGGCGGCTGGCGCGCGCACCCAGGTGGCGAACCTCGTCGCGGGCGCGCTCGTGCTCGCGACGCTCCTCTTTCTCGGACCCGTCTTCGAACGCCTTCCGGAACCGGTGCTCGCTGCGGTCGTCATCGTCGCCGTGCTGCGATCGGCGGACCCGCGCCGGGTCCTCGCCCTCTGGCCGGTCAATCGCCTCGATTTCGTCGCCGGGCTGATCACCTTCGTCCTCGTCCTGGTGTGGGAGACGCTCCCGGCGATGATCGTCGGCGTCGTGCTCTCGCTCGCGTTCCTCGTGCGTCGGGCGAGCTTCCCCGACGTGGTCGAGCTGGCTCGCGACGACGCCGGCGTGTTCCGCCGAGCGGTCGACGTCGAGCGGCCATCGGGTGCCGACGACGTGGCGGTCCTCCGGTTCGAGGCACCGCTCGTGTACGCCAACGCCGATCGACTCCGCACCGCCGCCGACCGGCTCGTCGAGCGACGCTCGGGGACCGCACGGCTGGTCCTCGACGGTGAGATGGTCTCCGACCTCGACACCTCGGGTGCCGAGATGCTCGTCGACCTCGATGACGAGCTCGCGGCCGCCGGAGTCGAGCTCCGGCTCGCCCGGTTCCACGCGCGAGCGCGAGCGCAGATCGCCCGGTCACATCTCGCAGAGCGATTCGCCGACCGGACGCACGCTCGACTCGAGGACGCGGTCGCGAGCGCAGCCGATCTTCTCGATCGCGACGATCAGGGCGACATCTGATCGGGCGGCAGGTCGCCCCAGTGCGGGTCTCGACGGCCGTCGTCTCCCGACCGCCCCCTCCGCCAGGTCCGAGCGGCGACCACACCCACCAGGACCAACGCCGCGATCGCGCTGAGCCACTCGATCACGACTCGTCCTCGTCGGCCCGCGCCGGAGTCGTCCACTCGACGGCGTCCGCATACGCCCGTCGCAGCGCGTCGCCGACGATGTCGGTCCCGCGGTAGACGCCGTCGGCGCCGATCGCGTCGATCGCTCCCGTCTCCTCGAGCTGCTCGATCACGCGCTCGTTGTCGGTGACGACCTTCAATCGGCTGTCGACCTCCCTCAGCGACCGCGCGTACGTGCTGAGCGTGTCGAGCAGCGTCGAACCGGCCTCGTCGGCGCCGCGAATGCGCAGGATCACGACCGATCGCCGCGACGTGTCGGTCACGTCCGGCATCTGATCGAGGAGGACCGATGCGGTCGCGAAGAAGATCGGGCCGTACGGCTGGAGGACCACGACGTCTCCGGCTCCGAGCTCGTCGGGCGGGGTCACCTCTCTCATCCGACCGTCGTCGAGGAGCTCGATGCGTCGTGTGACCAACCGGGAGGACTGGCCGATCACGAACAGCAGCACCGACAGCGCGACGCCGACGAGGACGGCGTACTGCAAGGGGATCACCATCGTGAGGACGAGGGTGATCGTCATCACCGTGAGCGGAACCGGTCCGGTTCGCGCCACGGCGAGCACACGGGCCGGCTTCACGGTGCCGATGCCCACGACGATCAGGAGACCTGCGAGTGCGGGCATCGCCACCCGCTCGACCGCGTCGGACAACACGACCACGACCAGCGCCATGACCACCGACGCGTAGAGCAACGCGGCACGGCTGCGGGCCCCTGCGTTGACCGCCAGCGAGCTCGCCGACATCGACCCACCGACCGGCATGCCCTGGAAGAACCCCGACAGCAGGTTGCCGGTTCCCTGGCCGACGAAGTCCTGGGAGGCGTCGGGTCGGCTCCCGTCGGGGTTCGGGAAGCCCGCCGACACGCCGGCGCCCTGGACCAGGCCGACGAACGCCAACGACATCGCGGGCACGAGCAGACCGGGAACCTCACCGAGGAGCGGGAGTTCGGGAAGCGGAAGCGACGCGGGCACGTCGGCGATGTCGCCGACCTCGGCCACGTCGCGGTCGAGAGCCCCGAAGATCGCGGCGAGCACCGAGCCCCCGGCGACGGCGACCACGAGTCCCAGGGCACCGAGACGGGTCCGTTGCAGCCAGACGATGCCCACGATGGTCGCGACGCCGACGGTCAGTGTCGCGAGATCGATCCGGCCGGGGTGGATCAGCGTGTCGAGCGTGCGCGTGATCCGGCCACCTCCGTCGGCTTCGTATCCGGTGAAGTCCTCGACCTGGCCCAGGACGATGTTGATCCCGACCGCCGTGACGAATCCGGTCATCACGGACTTCGACACGAAGCGGAGCATCGAACCGAGCCGCAACAGCCCGGCGACGATCATCACGACACCGGTCAGGATCGTGAGCGTGAACAGCGACCGTGCGGGGTCGTCGCGATCGCCGAGTCCCACGTCGGCGACGATGATCGACATCGCGCCGGTCGCCTGGACGGTCATGTACGCGGTGCTGGTGAACAGCGCCCCGCCGACCATGCCGAACAGGTACCCGTAGAGCCCTGCGACCGGGTTGACGCCGGCGAGCAGACCCGACGCGAGGCCGTCGGGCACGCTCTCGACACCGAGGACGACGCCCGCCATGGCGTCGTCACGGGCGCTCTCACGACGAAACAGCGATCGCAGTCGCTGGATCGGGAACCTCATCTGCGCGGATGCCTCACGAGACGACGGCGAGTCCGTCGCCCAGCACCTTCGCCCCGAGCACGAGGAAGAGAACCGTCATCACCGTGTTGTTGTTCGCGACGAGCCATTCCTTGGCCGAATCGAGCGCCGGCTCGACCCGGTCGCCGGCGACGAGCGCGGCCACGACCGGGACCACGATCGTGACCGAGGCGATCGCCACGAACACGAGGATCGTCCCGACCTCCTGGCCGGTCGACAGTCCTGCGCCGCTGACCGTCGTGGCCGCGGCGACGGTGAGGCCGAGGTTCTTCGGGTTGGGCACCGACAGGACGATCGCGAGGCCGAACGCTCGCACCGCCGTGAGGGAGTCGATGGTCGACATCCAGCCCGGCATCTCGGGTGCCTCGTCGCCTCGCGGACGCGTTCGCCATTGCCTCGCCGCCAGGAGGAGCAGCAGCACGCCGATGACGACCTTCACCACCCCGCCGCTGTCCGCTTCGTCGCCCGATGCCGAGTCGAAGCCGATGGCGATGACCGCGAGCCCGACGGCGGTGAGGCCGATCAGCCATCCGGCGAGGAACGCCAGGCTGTTGAGCCGGGCCGACGCCGAGAAGAGCATCAAGATGACGGCGATGATCGGAACGGGGCTGACGGCCACGCCGGCCGCGTTGCCGAGGATCTCCCCGATCGCACCGCCCATCGCAGCGATCAGCGTCGCTGACGCTTCCCGTTGACCATCTCGAAGCCGCCGCCCTCGTCGTCATCGTCCAGGACCCGCTTGAGGAGGACCAGCGGCAGCAGCCACGCCCCGATCAGCGCAGCGATCCAGACGATCAGCATCGCCAGCAGCCAGGTGGTGAGACCGTCGATCTGCAGGCTGTCGGAGACGATCGCCGTGACGACCAACGAGACGAGCGTCGCGATCAGTGCGACGCCGCCGCGCAGGGCCGACGCGCGCGACAACGCCTGCTGGGTGAGGAACGGCTGGGCGAGGGTGTAGACGCCCGTGAAGATGATGACGGCGACGATGAATCCGCTGAACTCGAGCGACATGTCGTCGAGCACGAGGGCGGCGACGACCAACGCGATCGCATTGGTGAGAAGAGCGATTCCGACGGAGATCAGGAACCGGACCATGCGCGCAAGCTAGCCGCGCGCCCAGCGTCGGGCGAACGACGGAGCGTGCGAACGACTCAGCCGGTCGTCACCTTCCCTGTGACATCTTCCGCGCCACGCGCTCGGCCACCATGACGCACCCCAGGTACGTGTTGCCGGACGGGATGGTCGGCATCGACGACGCGTCGACGACGCGCAGTCCGGCCACGCCGTGCACCCGGCACTCGGCGTCGAGGACCGACCCCATCGGAGCGGTCCCGGTCATGTGGCCGTAGCTCAGCGTGAGCCGGTCGAGGGCGGTCTCCACCGCGTCGGGTGAGGTGAGATCGAGCGGCGTGACCGGCTCGCAGGCGAGCGCGCTCGCCGCCGTCGAACGCTCCCAGGCGGCGACGCGCTCGAATCCGTGGCGGATGCGAGCGATGCCGTCGTCGGGGAGCGGAGGGGCGGTGACGACCGGTGCCGAGTGGGGCGTGTCGCCGAGCCGGACGCTCCCCCGGCCGCTCGACCGCATGAGGAAGACGGCCAGCATGAACACGGTCTCGTCGACGGTCGGTGCCGATGCGATCGGGAAGGCGTGATAGTCGACGGTCGAGCCGTCGGAGGCACCGATCAGCACGACCTGGGCCGGTCCTGCGATCCCGCCTCGCGGCCCGTCGTGGCGGTAGGGCAGCCCGGGGCCGATGTGATCGCTCATCGTGGAGCCGACGGGCAGATCGGCGTGCACCACGATGCCGTGGTCGGCGAGCTGGTCGGCGGGCCCGACCCCGGAGCGCAGGAGCAGGTGCGGTGACCAGACGACTCCGGCCGAGAGGATGACCTCGTCGGCCTCGACGTGATCGCCGTCGGTCAGCTCGACGCCGACGGCCCGACCGTCGACGATCTCGACCCTCGACACCTCGGCGCCGGTCCGGATGGTGAGCGTGTCGCGGGTCCGGACCTCGTCGGTGAGATAGGCGAGGCTCGTGCTCACCCGACGACCGTCGTCGTCGATCGTCACCGGGAACAATCCGATTCCAGGGAGCTGCGTCGGATCGTTGATGTCGTCGACCGACGACTCGCCGATCTCGACCATGCCGTCGAGGTAGGCGAGCTGAGCCCGACTCATCTCGTCGGTTCGCCACCGACGAACCGGCAGTGGTCCGGCGTCGCCGTGGATCGGCGACGAACCGAGATCGCGGTCGCGCTCGGCGGCGATGAACGTCGACTCGACGTCGTTCCACCCCCACCCGTCGAGGCCCATCGCCTTCCACCCGTCGTAGTCGGGCGGCAACCCGCGCAGCGTGGCGAGCCCGTTCACGGCCGACGTCCCGCCGAGAACCCGACCCTGGAACATCGGGATCGAGCCGGTCGGTGTCAGGAGAGGACTCGGTGCGATCGGTGCGGAACCGGCCCACGCGTCGGCGGCGTGCGCCGGGTCGAGCACGATCGAGTCGTACACGTCGTCGTCGGGGCCGGCCTCGAGCAGCGTGACCGACACGTCGACCTGCTCGCTCAGCCGCGCGGCGAGTACCGACCCGGCGGTGCCGCCGCCCACGATGACCACCCGTTGCGTCATCGCAGCGGGCTCGTCGCCGGATCTCGCAGCGGGAGCAGCGCATCCATCAGGTTGGCCGGTGTCGAGATGCCGACGATCCAGACCATCCGCTCGGTCATCTCACCCTCGGCGTGTACGGCTCCTGCGGGGAGCACGAGCTTGTCGCCCGGGCCGAGGTCGATGCGTTCGCCGTCGGCGTCGAGCACATACCCGTGACCCTCGAGGACGTAGCCGCAGTTGTCGACGTCGTGCCAGTGCAGCGGGAGTTCCTCGCCGCGTTCCGACACGTAGGTGGTCGGCCACAGGTCGTGTGCCGAGAGGTCGGCGAGCGCCTCCTCCTTGGTGGCGAACGCATCGCGCACGACGCGCATGGGTCCCGGTTCGAGCGCCATTCCTGCTCCTTCGCGTCGGCCATCTCCCCGGTCGCGGAAGGTAGCACCGGGCCGTCGAGCGGTGGCTGGCGGCGCACGGTGCGCTCGCCTACGGTCCGGATGGTGGGGAGCACGACGTGAAGACGAACCGGACGCTCCTCATCGCTGCGGGACTCGCCGCAGCGGTCGTCGTGATCGCACTCGTGGTCGCGTTCTGGCCGTCCGATGACGAGTCCGCCGATCTCGAGGGGACGTCGTGGCGGCTCGACGCGATCGTGGTCGACGGCGAGGAGCTCTCGTTGATCGACGGCACCTCGGCGTCGATCTCGTTCGCGGACGGTGAGGCGCAGGGGGTCGGAGGGTGCAACTCGTTCTTCGGCGGGTACGAGACCGACGGCGACGAGATCACGCTCGGTCCGCTCGCCTCGACCGAGATGTTCTGTGACGAGCCGACGGGCACGTCCGACCAGGAGACCGAGATCCTGTCGCGGCTCGATCGGACGTCCGACTATCGCGTCGAGGACGGCCGGTTGATCCTCGCCGACGCATCCGACGACCTCCTCGTGTTCTCGGCGGTCTGACGCGGAGGACGGACCCGCCGCCGGATCCGACCGGGCAGAACGGTCTGTCCGGAACGTACGCTCGGAACGTGGTGGGGACGCGTCCGGGGAGCAGCGCCGTCGACGGGTCGACACGGTCGGGTGGCGCACGCGAACGGATCCTCGACGCCGCCGGCCGACTGTTCTACGAGCACGGGTTCGCGGCCGTCGGAATCGATCGGATCATCGCCGAGGCCGGCGTCGCCAAGGCCAGCCTCTACGCACACTTCGCGTCGAAGGACGATCTCGTCGTCGCGTACCTCCGACAATCGGACGATGCCTTCTGGAGCTGGATCGACGGGGCCGTGCCGGTCGACGCCGAACCGGCCGAGGCACTCGTGGCGATCTTCGAGCTCGTCGAGCAGCAGGCGACGGCGCCCGGCTGCTTCGGCTGCACCTTCCAGGTGACGGCGGCCGAGTTCCCCGACCGGGACCACCCGGCCCACGTGGTGGCAGCCGAGCACAAGCGGGTTGCCCTCGAGCGTTTCGAGGCACTCGCCAGCGAGGCCGGACTCCGCGATCCGGCGACGCTTGCGGCTCACCTCCTCGTGATGATGGACGGCGCGTGGGCGGCGGCCCGGATGTTCGGCGCCGACAGCCACCTGACCGGGCTCGGCGACCTCACGCGCACCCTGGTGGACGCGCACCGCTGATCCGCGCTAGACAGACCTGTCTGTTTTGCACCGCCGTCCACCGAGGGCGGAGAGAGGGAGCGTCTCGTGAGAATTGCAGTCCTGGGAACCGGGATGGTCGGGCAGAGCCTCGCCGGTGGGTTCGCTCGCATCGGACACGACGTCGTGATCGGGACGCGTGAACCCGACGCCACGATCGCTCGCCGGGAACCCGACGCGATGGGCGCGCCGGGCTTCGGGGTCTGGCACGACGACCACGGCGACATCCCGGTGGTCAGATCGGCCGAGGCGGTCGACGGTGCCGACGTGGTCGTCAACGCGACCAACGGCGTGAACTCGATCGATGCGCTCGCCCTCGTCGGCGGCGAGCTGCTCGCCGGGAAGGTGCTGCTCGACGTGGCGAACGCCCTCGACTTCACGACGACACCGCCGAGCCTCGCGCCCGTCGCGGCCGGGTCGCTCGCCGAGACGATCCAGGAGCGGTTCCCGAGCGCCCATGTCGTCAAGTCGCTGAACACGATGAACGCGAACGTGATGGTCGAACCCGGCCTGGTCGGCGACGGCGGGCACACCGTCTTCGTGTGCGGAGACGACGAGGACGCCAAAGCGACGGTGCGGTCACTGCTCACCGAGCTCGGCTGGACCGACGTCCTCGACCTCGGCGATCTGTCGGCCGCCGCGTCGGTCGAGGCACTCCTGCCGATCTGGCTGCGACTGATGGGTGCGCTCGGCACGCCGCTGCTCCAGTTCCGGATCGATCGATGACCGTCGGGGCGACACCCTGATGCGGTTCGGCGTTCACCCGGTCACGTTCGCGGCCGACCAACTCGGAGCGTCGATCCCGGATCTGCTCCGCTCGGTCGCCCGGCGTGCCGAGGAGCTCGGCTTCGACTGGTTCGTGCTCTCCGATCACTGGTTCCAGATGGAGATGGTCGGCGCGGTCGACGATCCGATGCCCGAGGGGTACACGAGCCTCGGATTCGTCGCGGGTGCAACGAGCCGGATCGAACTCGGACTCCTCGTGACCGGCGTGACCTACCGGCACCCCGGCCTGCTGGCCAAGACCGTCGCCACGCTCGATGCACTGTCCGATGGTCGGGCCCTCCTCGGGATCGGCGCTGCGTGGTACGAGCGGGAGCACGTCGGCCTCGGGGTGCCCTTTCCACCGCTCAGGGAGCGGTTCGAACGACTCGACGAGACGCTGCACATCTGCCGTCAGATGTGGTCGCCCGAGACCGGACCGTTCGACGGAACGCACTTCCAGCTCGCCGAGACGATCTGCTGTCCCGGACCGGTCCGTGCGGGCGGGATCCCGATCGTGGTCGGCGGCGGCGGCGAGCGAAAGACTCTGCGGCTGGTCGCCGAACACGGGGATGCGTGCAACCTCATCGCCTCGGGAGTCGACGAGGTCGCTCACAAGCTGAGCGTGCTCGACCGCCACTGCGCCGATCTCGGACGGGATCCGGCAACGGTGACGAGGACGATGATGGTGCCGTTCGACGTGTTCGATCGCGACGACTCGTTCGACGACGAGCTGCAGGCCTACGCCGAACTGGGGATCGACCTGACGATCTTCGTTCCGTACGGCGATCCGATCGAGTACGTCGAGCGGTGTCACCAGGCGTTCATGGTGCACTGACGAGCCGGCCGTCGCCGACCCCCTGGGCCTGACGGACGGATCAGGATCGGGCGACGAGGAACGAGGCCAGGCCGGCCTCGACCACGGCGACGAGCTTCGAGAACGTCGCGTCGAGCTGCTCCTCGGTGATCGGCGGATCGTCGCCGCACAACTCGAGACCCGCGTCGTACGTCACCCTGCACCCGCCCGCGGCCTCGGCGACCGTGACCGTGTCCTCGGCGCGGAACTCGGAGTGTTCACCGACCATGGTGAACGTCCGGTCGCCGACCGACGTCAGTTGATACTCCGCCGTGGTGGGCTGGCATCGAAACCGGTGAGCGACACCGAGTAGCGGGCACCGACCGTGCCAGCCGTCCCGACGACGAGCCGAGACCCGGTGACCCCTCGATCCCACTCGGGCACCCGGGTCAGGTCGATCAGTCGATCGAACGCGACGTCAGGTGCGAGCACCGACTCGATCACGACGGTCTCGGAGGCCACGACGCGATCATGCACCACCGTCGTCCACTCCGACGGGTCTGCGGCATGATCGAGCGGTGCCGCAGGTCGTCTTCATCCACGGGATCGGCGAGACGCCCGGGCCCGGTGTGGACGAGGCGCGGGCCGCGTGGATCGATGCACTCGCCGCGCCGATGCCCATCGACGTCGACGAATGGCTCCGCGCCAACAGCGCGATGGTCTACTACCAGGACTGGGCGTGGAACCCCGACCGCGGTGAGCACGTCCGACGGTCGGAGCGCACGTGGGAGCGGATGCGCGCCACCGTCAGCGAGGTCGTCGACGAGGCGCGCGCCGCCTACGACGCCGTCGAGCCCGAACGGGTCGCAGACCTCGCGCGGGTCGCCGACCGGTTCTCGGAGTCGGAGGCCGTGCTGCGCGCGAGCCACCGGGTCGCCGACCAGATGTCGGCGTTCAACATGTGGCAGGTATCGGCGTTCCTCGAGGACCTCCACGGCTCGCGCGACGAGGTGCTGCGGCGGGTCGCCGACACGGTCGGCTCCGACACGCGAGTGATCGTCGCGCACTCGCTCGGGTCGGTCGTGGCGTACCAGGCGATCCACGAACTCGGCCTCACCGTCGAGACGCTCGTGACGTTGGGATCGCCGCTCGGCGTCGACGGCTACATCCTCCCGCGCCTGCGGCCGGCAGCTCGCTTTCCCGAGACCGTCGACCGCTGGCTCAACATCAGCCATCCGAACGAGCCGGTCGCCCTCACCAACGAATTGGCCCCGCTGTTCCCGGCCGACGACTCGACCGAGCGCATCGAGGACCTCGTCGTCCCGACCGCCAGCGCGACGCCGTGGCACGCGATCGACACGTACCTGTCGCGCGACGAGATCCGACGTGTCGTGTGGGACGCGATCGGGCTCCCGTGATCAGCGCGCCTCGCAGCAGCGCGATCCTGGTGGGACCGCCGACCGACACCACTCCCCCGAGGACGACTTCATGACCCACCCACTCGATCCCGCGACGGCCGACGAACTCACCGCAGCCGTCGCCGTGCTCCGCGGCGCCGACCACCTCGGCGACCGCGCCTTCTTCAGCGCGGGATGGGCCGCCGAACCGTCGCGCGACACGATCGCCCGCCACGACGCCGGGGAGTCGGTGGAGCGCACCGTCCGCCTGATCGGCCACGACCGCGGGCGAGGGCAGAGCTTCGAGGCCGACGTGTCGCTGAGCGACGCCGACGTCTCGAGCTTCCGCTGGGTCGACGACGGCCAGGCACCGATCTCGTTCGACGACGTCGTGCTGGTGGTCACGCACCTGACCGGACATCCCGAGTGGCTCGCCGCGCTCGAGAAGCGGGGCATCACCGACCTCGAGAAGGTGCACATCGAGCCCTGGCTCGCCGGCATCCGGCCTCCGCACATGTCGACCGGTCGCGTGCTGCGGGCGATCGCCTTCCTCCACGAGCACCCGGAGGACAACTACTACGCCCGACCCGTCGAGGGTCTCACGGCCTACATCGACACCGACAGCGGGGAGACCATCGTCGAGGACCATGGCGTCGTCCCGGTTCCGGTGGAGGCAGCCGAGTACGCGGCGCAGTTCGTCGAGGACATGCGGACCGACCTGAAGCCACTCGACATCACGCAGCCAGAGGGTCCGAGCTTCGAGGTCGACGGCAGCGTGATCACCTGGCAGAAGTGGCACATGCGGGTGTCGGTCAACCCGGTCGAAGGGCTGGTCATTCACGACGTCCGCTATCGAGACGGCGATCGTGACCGGCCGATCTTTCACCGCATGTCGCTCTCGGACATGGTCGTCCCGTATGGCGACGCCTCGCCGCTGCACTACTGGAAGCACGCCTTCGATGCCGGCGAGACGGCTCTCGGGCACCAGTCGAACTCGCTGAAACTCGGATGCGACTGCCTCGGTGAGATCGTCTACCTCGACGCCGTGTTCCTCGACAGCGACGGTGAGCCTCACGTCGTCGAGAACGCGATCTGCACTCACGAGGAGGACTTCGGGATCCTCTGGAAGCACACCAACATCTTCCAGCCGGAGCTCCCGCCCGAGGTGCGCCGTTCCCGACGGTTCGTCGTGAGCTCGATCCACACCGTCGGCAACTACGAGTACGGCTTCTTCTGGTACTTCTACCTCGACGGCACGATCCAGCTGGAGGTGAAGCTCACGGGGATCATCGGTGTGTCGGCCCTGCACGACGGGACCGACCCCGAGACCTCACCCCAGGTCGGTCCACGAGTCACCTCACCGATCCACCAGCACCTGTTCTGCGTGCGGCTCGACCCGGCGGTGGACGGCCGGACCAATTCGGTGATCGAGACGAACGTCGAGGCCGACGCCCACGGCGACCATCCCTACGGTGCCGGCTTCCGCGCCGTCGCCACGCCCCTCGCCACCGAGAAGGAGGCGATGCGGGTGATCGACCCGGCGGCGAGCCGGACGTGGAAGATCGTGAACCCCGAGTCGCTGAACTCACTGGGCAACCCGGTCGGCTACAAGATCGTCCCGCCGTCGACACCGACCCTGCTGCCGCCCGAGGACACACCCGCCGGTCGCCGCGGCGGGTTCGCCCGCCACAACCTCTGGGTCACGAAGTACGACGAGGACCAGCACTACGCCGGGGCAGGACCGTTCACGAACCTGCACCCGGGAAATGGCGTCGGCCTCCCGACCCACGTCGCCGAGGACCGCTCGATCGAGAACACCGACATCGTCGTGTGGCACACGTTCGGGGTCACCCACGTGCCGCGTCCCGAGGACTGGCCGGTGATGCCCGTCGAGTACGCGAGCTTCACCATGATGCCCGTCGGCTTCTTCGACCAGAACCCGGCGCTCGACGTGCCGCCGTCGCACGGCGCCGACCACTGCGCGAGCTGAGGCGAGCCGATCACCGATGACGAGGCCTCTCACTCGAACCGGCTTCGTGTGGCACGAGCGGCTCATGTGGCACATCAACGGGCCGGCGTTCGGGACCTACCTGGTGTCGGGAGATCTCGAGCCGGGAAATCACGTCGAGAGCGCCGAGACCAAGCGGAAGTTCAAGAACCTGCTCGACGCCTCGGGCGTGACACCCCAGCTCCACCCGATCGAGTTCGACGAGGCGACCGACGACGATCTGCTGAGGTTCCACACCCCGGACCACGTCGACCGGGTGCAGGAGCTGAGCAATGCGCGCGGCGGCGACGCAGGGGAGTTCGCGCCGGTCGGACCGGGGTCGTCCGAGATCGCCCGCCTCGGCGTCGGCGGCACCTCCGCCGCCATCGCGGCAGTCGCTCGGGGTGACGTCGACAACGCCTACGCCCTCGTTCGGCCGCCTGACCATCACGCCGAACGCGACCGCGGACGCGGCTTCTGCATCTTCAACAACATCGGGATCGGTGTGATGGGCGCCATCGATGCCGGTCTCGTGGAACGCGTCGCCATCGTCGACTGGGACGTCCACCACGGCAACGGCACCCAGCAGGCCTTCTTCGACCGTGCCGACGTGCTGACCATGTCGCTCCACCAGGAGATGCTCTATCCAGCCGATCTCGGACGACTCGACGAGACGGGCGAGGGACCCGGCGAGGGGTTCAACGTCAACGTCCCACTCCCGGCCGGAAGCGGCGGTGGCGCCTACCTGGCCGCGCTCGATCGGGTCGTCGTGCCGGCACTCGAAGCGTTCGAGCCCGACCTGCTCGTGGTCGCCTGCGGCTTCGACGCGAGCTACTTCGACCCGATGGGACACATGCTCCTGCTGGCCGACCACTTCCGGCAGTTCACGCGGACGATCCTCGATCTCGCCGATCGGCTCTGCGACGGCCGGGTGATGATGAACCACGAAGGCGGCTACTCCGACTTCTACGTGCCGCTCTGCGGTGTGGCGGTCGTCGAGGAGATGAGTGGGATCGCGTCCGGGGTCCGCGACCCGTACGCCGCCACCGCAGCGGTGCCCAACCAGCTGCTGATGCCGCACCAGCGGGAGGCCGTCGAACGAGCGGTCGCCGGCCCGTTGGCGGCCCTCCTCAGCCGGACCTGATCAGCACACCGACAGTTTTGGATCGTTGATCCGAAACGTGGCAGAGTACGGCGGTGGGCCGGCCGAGGATTCGCACACCGGAGCTGCGTCGCTCCGTGTTGGACGCGGCTCTCGCACTGCTGCGCGACGGAGGGCCCGACGAGATCACCATGCGCGCCGTCGCGTCCGCCGCCGGAACCTCGC
>JBCDAK010000095.1:0-17619 GCA_039185545.1 Actinomycetota bacterium | reverse complement strand
GCTGGCCGTCCTCAACCTGCCGGCGCTCTGGCAGGGGGGATTCGTCGACCCGGCGCTCGAGCGGGACCAGGATCCGCCGGACGCGTGGCTCGAGGCCGCTGCCGACCTCGACGGACGGACCGAGGGGTATCGAGTCCTGCAGCTCCCGGGCGCGGAGTTCGGCGCGTTCGCATGGGGGTACACCGTCGACCAGCCACTGCCGTCGCTCACCGATCGGCCGCTGGTCACTCGCGACCTTCTGCCGCTCGGGAGTCCGGCGGCGATGGACCTCGCGTTCGCGCTCGACGATCGGGTGCAGGAGGGCTCCGTCGAGTCGTCGTCGATCGCTCCCGTGGCGCGTCTGCTCGGTGTCGACACCATCTGGCTCGCTGGCGACGTCGACGTCGCACGGTTCCGCCTCGCCCGCCCCGAAACGGTCCGGGACGTCGTGGCCGCAGCGTCCCCGACCGTCGGGTCGACACCGTTCGGCGCGCCGGTCGAGATGGTCCCGTCGATCCCGCTGATCGACGAGGAGGCGCTCGCCGACGCTCGTGTCGGGTCACCGATCGCGCCGGTCGAGCTGTTCGACGTGCCCGACCCCGTCCCGACGGTCCGCGTGAAGGACGAGATCGTCCTGGTGTCCGGCTCGGGCGACGGATTGATCGACGCGGCAGCGGCGGGTCTCATCGACGGGAAGGAACTGATCGTGTACACCGCCACGGTCGACGTCGCCCCCGAGTCTCTCGACACCGCGACGCGCCTGATCGTCACCGACTCGAATCGTGACCGAGCGCATCACTGGCGCAGTTCGCAGGAGGTGGTCGGGTTCACCGAGTCGGCCGCCGACGCATCCGACGTCCTCCGGTTCGAGGCGGCCGATCAGCGACTTCCGGTCTTCGGTGACGGGCCGGCGGATCCGACCACGCAGACGGTGTCGGTCCAGGACGGGCCGGTGACCGCCCGCGCCACGTCGTACGGCGAGCCGTTCGCCTACCTCCCGGAACACCGACCCGTGATGGCGATCGACGGCGATCCGGCGACGGCGTGGCTGGTCGCCGATCGGTTCCCGGCGCTCGGTGAGCGCATCGAGCTGAGGGTCGGCGGCGATGCTCGGCCGCCCGCGACGCACGTCACCCTGCAGCAGCCGGCGACGGCACCGGGGCGACGGGCGATCGCGACGGTGCGCGTCGACGACGGATCGGGAGCGCCGTTCGACGTCGCACTCGACGAGCGCTCGTTCACGCCACCCGGCCAGCCGGTCGAACTGACGGGACGGGGAGGCGACACGATTTCGATCGAGATCGTCGCCACCACCGATCCACAGCCGCCGATCGGCGATGCGATCGGGGCCGTCGGATTCGTCGAGATCGGCGTGGTGGTCGACGGCACTCCCCTCCCACCGACGATCGAGTGGATCCGCCCGCCGCACGACGCGCTCCTCGGCGACGACCTCGACTCCACCTCGGCCGGGCGCCTCCCGCTGGACCTGGTGTTCAGTCGACTCCGTACGCAACCGACCGATCGATGGCGAGACGACCCCGAGCCGGTGCTGCGACGCGAGTTCGAGCTCCGCGGCGAGCGCTCGTTCGACCTCGACGTGACCGTCCGTCTCGACGCACGAGCTGTCGGCTCGGTGCTGGCGGAGTTGCTCGGAGACGATCCCTCCGATCGGTCTCGCCTGGTCGGTGCACCGGGTGCCCGGGCGGCGGCCGCCTTCGATGGTGACCCGTCGACGTCGTGGATCACCCCGTTCGGTCGGCCCGAGGGCTCGACGATCGACGTGCGCGGGTCGGGGCAGACCGACCGGCTCCGCATCGCCCAGCCGGTCGAGCGCTCGGACCGGTTCTCGACGATCCGCTCGATCGAGGTGCGCGACGCCGCAGGTGCCGAGGTGGTCCCCCTCGCACCCGACGGGTCGCTCACGACGAGTCGTCCCTACGACGTGACCACGATGCTGCTCACTGTCGCCGAGATCGACCAGACCACCACCGTCGACCGCCGGTTCGGCGAGACGATCGTCGTCCCGGCGGCCATCAGCGAGATCGATCTCGGCGACGGGGTCGCGCCGTCGGTCGCGTCCGCCGACGACCTCGTCGATCTCGGCTGCGTGCCGCTGCTCTCGATCGACGGCCAGCCGATCTCGGTCGAGGTCATCGCGACGGTCGGCGCGCTGCTCGCCGGCGAGCCGGTCCCGGCTCGCGCTTGCGACGGCCCGTTCGTCCTCGGCGGCGCCCACCGCATCGCCGGTGTGTCGGCGGCGTCGACCGGGCTCCACGTCGACCGGGTCGTCCTCCGCTCGGGCGCCACTGCGGACGTCGCCGAGGTCACGTCGACGGATGCGACCGACGACGAGCCGGTGAACGAGTGGATCGACCCGACCCAGAACGCGCTGGTCGAGACGAGTCGGTTCGCACGGCGCATCGACGTCCCACCGTGTCCCGATGGCTGCTGGGTCGTCGTCGGTGAGGGCCTCAACCCGGCGTGGACCGCCGAGATCGTCGAGGGGTCCACGACCGGATCGCTGGGCGAGCCGGTCCTCGTCGACGGAAACGCCAACGGCTGGTGGATCGAGCCGACCGACGGGCCCACCGTGGTCGAGGTGCGTTGGACGGCACAGCGCGGACTCACGATCGGCTTCGTGATCTCGGCGATCGCTGCGGCGATCGCGCTCGCCCTCGTGTGGCGCGATCGGCGACGACCAGGTGCCGCGGTGAACCACGTGGAGCCCGTCCTCGTCGTCCCCCTCGAGCGAACTACGACGGTCGAACGCCGCGATCTCGTCGTCGTCGGAGTCCTCGCGACCGTTGCCGGTGTGGTGATCGCACCGCTGTGGGGACTCGTTGCCGGTGTCGTCGCCGGTCTCTCCGTCGTCGTCCGTCGTCCGCTCGCCGGGGCGATCGCCGGGTGGGCGATCGTGAGTGGCGTCGGGCTGATCGTGACGCGGGTCGTGGTATCCGAGCGCCCCTTTCCCGGCGCCGGGTGGCCGATCAGATTCGACGAGCTCCACCCCTGGACACTCGTCGGCATCCTCCTCGTCGCCATCCTCGTGGCCGCGACGGCCGACAGCGAGGTCGATCAGCCACCGGCCGATGACGGTGACTCCCTCGACGCTCCCCAGACCTGACCGGACCACCGGTGGCCGTCGTCGACCACCTCGAAGTCGAGCTCCGGCTGGCGCAGGAGACCGAGACGACGGATCACGCCGACGGAGCGGACGTTGTGCGCCTCGGTGTACGCGAGGATCCGGTCGCAGCCGACCCGCTCGAACGCATCGGCCAGAGCGGCGCGTGCCGCCTCTGTCGCGACGCCACGACCCCAGTGGGCGCGAACGAGTCGCCACCCGATGTCGAAGTGTGGTCCGAGTGGGTGGGCGCCGTCATGCGACGCCACGCCGCAGTACCCCAGAAACGTGCCGGCGCGTCGCTCGGCGACGACCCACCGGGTCAGCCCGTGTTCGTCGAAGACCTCCCGGTACCGCTCGACCTTGGCGTCGCTCGCTCGCCGGTCGAGTGGCCCACCCAGGTCGGACATCACCTCCGGATCGGCATTCAGCCGGGCGACCTCGTCACCATCCGCCGGCCGCCAGGGCCGCAACACCAGTCGCTCGGTCACGATCCGGAACCGCTCCGTCATGACCCGTCGCCGCTCAGAAGCTGTTGCCGGGCGGCGTGAGGAACACCGAGATCGGTTGACCGAGGTCGACCATGCGCTCGAGATCGTCGATCAGGTCGGGATCGAGCTGACGCTCGCGGGCCGTCACGACGACGCCGAACAGGTTGACGTCGAGGATGTCGATGCACTCAGGACACGCGGACTCGGCGAGAGCCGACGCCACCGCCGCACGCAATCGTGCGTACTCGGCCACCTCCACGGCCGAGCGAGGGTCGCCCCGAGCGACCTCGACGTACTCGGGGTTGGCCCGCCACTGCTCGATGTACGAGCCGGTGACCACGTGGACCTCGGCGTCGATCTCGTCGAGCGCGAGCACACGCTGCGGCGTCACCGGCACCCGCCAGGTCGGATGGACGCCCACGTCGAGGCCTGCTCGCTCGAGTTCGTTGACCATGCCGTACCCCTGCGCACCGATGAAGGTGGCGTCCTGCCAGAAGACGACATAGGTGGCGTTCGGTCCGGGAGCCGGCCCGACGCCCGTCTCGATCGCGGTGATCGTGTTCGGCAGGACGAGGCCGAGCCCCTGGGACAGCTCCGGATCGGGCGGCCGCTGGCCGAATGGCGAGACGAACGCTCCGACTGCGACGACGGCTGCGAACGCGGCCACGACGCCGGTCGCCGACGATCGAGGGGGCGTCGAACGCCCGGGCTCCATCTCCGACGTGTCGGTCCGCGTCGTCGACGCCCCCCGCACCGACCAGCGCACGGTGGCGGTCCACACCACCGTGGCGACGACGAGCGTGGTCGTCGCCCACGCCCAGAGGGTCAGGTAGAACCAGACCGCGCCGAAGATCCGACTCATCGCGAACCATCCGACGAGCGCGGCGACCACGAGGACCAGGTGGGCGGCGCGCAGCGATCGGTGCCCGCTGCGGAACGCGAACCACCCGGCGACCACCCAGACGGCGAGCGTCACGAGTCCGCCGAGGATCGAGCCGTCGGGTCGCATCGACAACTCGACGAAGGCCTCGGGCCCGGCGATCAACTGCACGATCGCCGACGGCGCGTCGAGGTGTCGCAGCATCAGTTCGGCGGCCGACACGAGACCGATCGACTCGCCCGGCTGGTCTGCGGCGAAGTGATCGACGAGCATCGACACGTTGCCGGGCGACTCGACGACCTGGTCGACGAACGGCGGAAGCCAGAGCACCAGCCCGGCTCCTCCGCCGACCACGAGCGGCGTCCGAACCGAGTCGAGGCCCCCACGGCGCGCTCGCACCACCAGCGCGATCGCGCAGACTCCCACCATCGACACCGCCAGCGGGAGGTACGGAACGTGCGTCTGCGCCACCACGGTTCCTGCGGTCACGACGAACACGGCCGACCACGCGACACCGTCGAGCACCCGCCAGGTCGCGATCACGATCGCCAGCCACCACAGGAGCGGGAAGTACGGATTCCACGGATGGGCGAGCAGATCGAACCCGTAGCCGCGCACGACGGTCGCGACGATCGCAAGGCCCACCAGCACCCCGACGAGTTCGCCACGCCGACCATCCGACCCGATCTCTCGACCTGCCCGTCGAAGCATCTCGACCACGTACACCGACAGGGCGGCGTTGATCACCAGCGATCCGAGCTGCAGTCCGTACGCACGCCCCGCGGTGATCCAGCGGAACGGTGCGAGGAGCCAGAAGCTGAGCGGCCCGGGATGGCTTCCCTGGTCGGGGAAGTCGCCGATCCGGCCCGGGAGCCCGATCAGCGGGGTGTCGGCGCCGCCCACGTCGCGCACCCGCAGCTCGGTCATCGCCAGATCGAGCACCGGGTACCACCGCTCGCGGGTCAACGAGATCGCTGCGATCACGAACGGGGCGACGACAGCGGCGTACACCGCGGGAAGGGCGAATCGATCGGCGCGGCGGGCGTCCGTGCCGCTCGGAAGATCGACGGCCGGAGAACTAGATTCGACCACCGGGATGCGAGCTTACGGTGACCCGGCGGGACGGGGCAGCCGGATCGAGTACCAACCGGCACTCGACGGACTGCGCGCCATCGCTGTCGCGCTCGTCGTCGTCTTCCACCTCGACCTCGCGGTCGGCGGCTCCACCGCGGTCCGGGCCGGCTACCTGGGCGTGTCGGTGTTCTTCACGCTCTCCGGCTTCCTGATCACACGTCTGCTGCTGGCCGAGCACGCCGAGACGGGGTCGATCTCGCTCAGCGACTTCTACCGTCGTCGACTCCGTCGTCTCATGCCGGCGAGCTGGGTCACGATCGCCGCGGTCGCGATCGCGGCCACGTTCGGCGTGTTCGCCGCATCGGAGCGGCTCCGCGGGGACCTCGTGGCATCGGCGCTCCAGGCGCTGAACCTGCGCGAGATGTTCTCCGACTCGAGCTACGACCAGCTGTTCGCCGACCCGTCACCGGTCGCGCACTTCTGGTCGCTCGGGGTCGAGGAGCAGTTCTACTGGCTGTGGCCACCGGTCGTGGCGTTCGCCCTCTCCCGACGCGTCGCCCGGCGGACCGTCGTCGTGGCGTTCGCGGTCACCGCGATCGCGACTCCGCTGACCGTGCAGATCTGGTCGGCCGACCTGGCGTACTACGCCCCGTGGACGCGGGTCGCCGAGATCCTCGCCGGCGCCGTCGTCGCTGTCTGGGTCACCCGCCGAGGCGTGCCCACGGGCGCCGCTCGGCTGGCGGCTCCTGCGCTCACCGTCATCGTCGTGATCTCGGTCGTCGCACCCACCGGTGTCGACCCCGTGGTGGTCTCGCTCCTCCCGGTCGTCGCCGTCGTGAGCGCTCTCGCGGTGCTCGGACTCCTGTCCGACGGGCGCACGACCCGAGCGTTGTCGATCCGGCCGCTGGTCGCTCTCGGACGCATCAGCTACGGCGTGTACCTCGTGCACTGGCCGGTGTTCGTGGCGCTCAGCCCCAGCCGGTTCGACGTGTCGCCGATCACCCTGGCGGCCGCGCGCCTCGCCGTCACGCTCGCCCTGTCGGTCCTGCTGTACCGCCTGGTCGAGCGGCCGCTGCGGCACGCCCCGCTTCCGGCACGTCCTCGAGTCCTCGCCCTCTCGCTCGCAGCCGGCACTGCGGTCGTCGTCGGGGCCGTCGTCGTGTCGGTCGACGCGCGTCCGACGGCCACGGCAGCGCCCACGGTCCTGAGCTGGACCCCCGACCCGGCGGGCTCGTCCGACGACGACGCACCTCCGCCGCCACCGACCACCGGTCCGGCGCCCGGATCGACCGCGTGGCCCGACGGACTCTCGGCCGTCCCGCGGACCGATCCGATCGTCGGCTGGCCGTCCGTCGACGCCGGCGCCGACGCGGAGAAGAATCCCGACCCTGCCGAGCCGTCACCGAGTGCGCAGGCGGCGATCGCCGCAGCGCTCGACGCACCTCCGGCCGCCGCCGACCCCCACG
Organism: Actinomycetota bacterium; assembly: GCA_039185545.1. Lineage (GTDB taxonomy): Bacteria > Actinomycetota > Acidimicrobiia > Acidimicrobiales > Ilumatobacteraceae > Ilumatobacter_A. Next base: position 10,608 of record JBCDAK010000095.1, on the reverse strand, counting down.
TGGTCGGACTGTTCGGTGACAGCGTCGCCGCCTGGCTCCTGCGCGACGGGGCCAGCTCACTCGACCTGCACGACCTCACCGTCGTCAACGCCACGATGGCGGGGTGCGACGGGGCGGTCGACGTGCCCGACGTACGCGACCGGCGCAACCAGGTCCTCGCGAAACCCGACGACTGCCACGACTGGCCCGTCTGGTATCCGAGCGTGATCGAGGCCGCGGGAGGGCGCCTCGACACCGCCGTGCTGGTGCTCGGTCAGGCGGTCGTGCTCGACCGACGGGTCGACGGCGAGTGGGCTCATCCGTGTGATGCGATCGAGTGGTACGTCGACGATGTCGAGCGGCGCGTCGAATGGCTGCGCTCCGCCGACGCCCACGTCGTGTTCGCGCTGCCGTCGCGCCTCGGACGCAACGCTCGCTTCATCGTCCCCGACGACGCCGACCGGCGCGTGAACTGCGTCCGGACGGCGCTCCGCGACCGGATGATCGATCTCGAGGTCGACCTGATCGATCTCGCTCCCCTGTTCTGTCCGGCCGGCAGCTGTGATGCGATCCGACGTGGGGACGGCATCCACGTCGACGCCGACCACGCCGGTCCCGTGTTGGTCGATCTCGTCGAGCAGGCTCGACGGACCCACCCCGATCAGCGGTAGATCCAGCGCCGGAGCAGCAGGAACCGCAGCACGCCGGCGAGGAACCACGACACGAGCAGGGCGACGAGCTCGGCCACGCGGTCGCCGGCGACCGACGCGATCGCAAGGCTCGTGCCCACGATGGTCAGGAGGTACACCGCCAGAGTCGACGCCCACCGCCATCGCCGATCCTGGTCGCTCCGCCGCCGAAAGGTCCACCGACGGTTCGCCCAGTTGTTGCCCACCGCGGTCGCGGTGACGGCCACCACGTTCGCGGCGACCGCTCCGATCCCGTCGCGGAGTACGAAGAAGATCACGAGACTGATGAGGGTCGACACGACGCCGATCACACCGAACGTCACGGTCTGACGCCCGAGGTCGTGTCTGAGCGGCTGGCGTTGGAGGTCTCCAAGGTCGACATCGGCCTCGCCGCGGAGGAAGCGCATCGCCATGCGTCCGATGCCTCGCAGGTCCTCCTTCGCCGTGACGCTGACGTCGACGCGGCTGTCGGGATCGTCGACCCAGTCGACCGGCACCTCGTGGACGCGGAGACCGTTGTGTTCCGCGAGGAGCAGCAGTTCGGTGTCGAAGAACCACGCGTCGTCGTGGACCTCGGGCAGCAGCCGTTGCGCGACGTCGGAACGCATCGCCTTGAAGCCGCACTGTGCGTCACGGAAACGTACGGCGAACACCAGACGCAGCAGCAGGTTGTAGGCGCGCGAGATCAGCTCGCGCTTGGGACCACGTGCGACCACCGACCCGGCCGAGAGTCGCGACCCGACCGACACGTCGCTGTGTCCGCTCACGAGCGGGGCGATGAGCGGGAGCAGCCCCGTGAGACCGGTCGACAGGTCGACGTCGGTGTAGGCGACGACGTCGGCGTCGGACGCGAGCCACGCGGTGCGCACCGCTCGGCCCTTTCCCTTCTCGTCGAGCTGGAGCCCGCGGATCCGTTGGTCGGACTCACACAGGCGGGCCACGACGTCGGGCGTCGCATCGGTCGACGCGTTGTCGACGATCGTGATCGACCACGGATACGGGAACGCGTGGTCGAGATGGTCGGTCAGTCGGGCGACACTCGACTCGAGGATCAGCTCCTCGTCGTGGACGGGGACGACGATCTCGACGGTCGGCGCATCGTTGCGCACCGGGCTCACCGATCGACGACCTCGGGGACCCGGAGGAAGACCCCGACCGACCAGAACACCACCTCGTCGTCCGGAATCCCCGCTGGAGGTTCGCTGGCGAACGCGAGGCGTTCCTCGTCGGGTGGGACGGTCACCGAGTCGGGCCCCGTCCGAACCGTCAGGACCCGGCGCGGGGTGTCGTCGGCGCGGGCGAGATCGCGTCCAGGACCGAGTTGCCGAACCAGCGAGTGCTCGTCGACCACGAGATCGACACCGTGTTCGAGGAACTCCGCGAGGACCGGCGCCGAGTACGGCTCACCGAATCCGAGTGTGCTCGGATCGAAGAACACCGGACCGACATCGGCCGATGCGAGCCGCTCTTCGAGCTGTTCGCGGAGCACGGAGACGTTGTCCCAGACCTCGTCCTGCGACGCTGGGCCGGCGGTCTGCCGAAACGTCGGCAGGGTCGCGATGAGTGCGACGGCACCGAGCGCGACGACCGCCGAGAGTCCGATCGAGCGTCTGTCAGCCCGCAGGACGGCGAGGCCCGCGAGCACGAGCATCATCGTGAGGAACGCAGCCAGCACCCAGAGCCAACGGACCTTGTGCGGCGAGAGTCCCAGGGCGTCGATCGGCGTGACGACGACCGTGAGCACGGCGATGACGAGCACCGGGGCGAGCACGACGAACCCCCGCACGACATGCGTCGCCGCAGCACGGCGTGCGCCGTGCACCGCGGTCGCGACCAAGGCGCCGAGCACGACGAGTCCGACGAGTGATGCTCCCAGGGACGCCAGAGCGGGAGTGACCAGCTCGCGTCCACCGTCATCGGTCGACAGCCATCCACCGACGACCGTGCTGTCGTACCCGCTGCGACCCCAGAACGGTGGGACGGCGAACACCGACCCCACGACACGTGTGGCGAGCGACAGGCCCGGCGCCACCGTCTCGACCTGGGTGACGTCGGGGTCGTCGCCACCCCCGGTCGCCACCGTCAGCATCCGACCGAGATTGCCGCGACCCGGTCCGGCGACCTGCTCCCACAGCGGTTGAGCCCAGAGCACCAGGATCACGGCCGCGGACGTGCCGATCGGACGTCGCAGTTCGTCGATGCGACCGTCGCCGCGGCGATCGAAGGCGGCGAGGCCCAGCGCCCCGAGCAACGCCACCGGCACGAGCGCCACGTACGACAGATGTGTCTGCATCGCGAAGCTGCCGACGCCGGCGGCCAGCGGCAGCAGCGCGATCCGCCCCACGGCGACCGCCCACAGCGTGCACAACAGCAACCAGAACGGCAGCACCATCACGTTCGGCTGCCACGGGTCGTAGAGCAGCTCGCTCCCGAGCGTCCAGACGAGCAGTGCCGTGAACGACGTGGCCACGATCGCGCCGGTCGCGCCACCGGCCCGGACCGCGACGAACCCGACCGTCCAGACCACCACGATCTGGAGCGTGGCGACGGCGAGCGGAACGCCCACCGACACGCCGAGAAGTCGGGCGGGAAGCGCCAGGACGTCGTAGAGGAGCGGACCGGGATGGTTGACGTCGATCCCGGCGCCGAGGGTGGCCGACGACCAGGCGCCGATGAACGGGTGATCACCGGTGAACACGTCGCGGGAACGGAGGGCGATCAGTGCGTTGTCGCCGACCGGCTCGTACCCCCGGGCGATCCCGCGGATCGCGGCGAACGCGATCACGAGCGAGGTGAGAGACGCGATCGTCTGCCAACCCCACCGCCGGACAGCGATCTCGAGCCGGGCACGACGCGCCGCGACGAGGTCGCCGGCTTCGACCGGCTCGGCGGCCTCCGCCGCCGCGATGCCGCCCGTCATCGGCGCGTGACCGGGACCACCTCGGGCCCCGCGACGAACACCGCCGTCTCCTGACCGAGAGCGATCATCTCCCCGCTGAGCTCTCGCGCTCGATCGGAGATGCGCAGGTCGACGTTGAGCCCGAACAGGTTGGTGTCGACCAGAGGGACGAGGTCGTCGAGACCGGTCTCCTCGAGTTCGACGAGGAGTTCCTCACGCAGCTCGGCGAAGCGGGCTCGGCCCTCGTCGTCGCGGGGATCGACCGCAGCGACCTCGAACGCGAGCGGCTCGTCACGCCAGTCGTCGAGGAATCCGCCCGTGACGAGCACGACCTTGATGGCGGCCTCCGACGGTTCGACCACGCGAGACGCCGTGACCGGCACGCGCCAGAACGAGATCATCCTGGCATGGAAACCGGCTCGTTCGAGTTCGTTGACCAGACCGAACGCCTGACTGCCGAAGAAGTACGAATCGTCGAAATCGACGAGCACTTTGCCCGTGACTCCGCGATCGGTGAGGTTCTGCACCGTCGGACCCGTCAACTCACCGAGCGTCTCGCCGAGTTCCTCCTCGGGATGGCCGGTCCACACGGCGGCCGCGACGTTGCCGGCGATGAAGAGGCTGCCCAGAACCGCTCCGGCGATGATCTGTCGGATCGGGTCGATCGGGAGCTTCGGGCGGTACTGACGTAGGAGGGCGACCGCGGTCCACCCGATCGCCACGAAGATCACGGTCGTCGTGATCCACGCCCACAGGGTCAGGTAGAACCAGCGGAGACCGAAGATCCTCGACATCGAGATCCACGACACGACCAGCGCGAGCGCCAACGTGGTGTGGAGATGCCGGAGTGAATCGGGAAGGGGGCGCCGCCACGACACGACGATGGCCCCGATGAACAGGACGAGCACGAGGAGCCCGCCGACGATCGGCCCGTCGGGGTCGAATCCACTCTCGAGGAACACCCCCTGGTCGATGGGCGCCCGCAGGAACGTGACCGGGTCGAGGTGGCGGAGAAGGAGTCGGAAGCCCGACACGAACCCGATCGCATCCTCCGACGGCGACGAGAAGTGGTCGAACAGACGTCGCAGGTTGCCCGGATCGCGGACGACCTGATCGACGATGGTGCCGACCCAGAGGACGCCGAACGCGACCGCGGTCCACACGATCGGCCGACTGTCGGCGTTGCGGTCGTCGGGTGTCGGAGTGACCCGTCGGGCGCGCCATGCCGCGATCACGAATGCGACAGCGCCGAGTGTTCCCGCCATCGTCAGATACGGGATGTGGGTCTGAGCGGCGAACGATGCCGCCGCGACGAGCGGCATCAGCATCCAGTGGTCGCCGTCGAGGACCGCCCACGTGGCGAGGATCACCACGAGCCATGCGATGAGCGGGAGGTACGGGTTCCACGGCTGGACCATGACCGTGAGCCCCATCCCGCGGATGACCACGGCGATGACCGCGACGACGGCGGCCACGCCCACCGCTCCCCGGCGTCGGTGGACGATGCCGAGCGCGAGCGCGGTCCACCCCATGTGGATCACGACGGTCGCCGCCTCCATGGCCCACGCCGTCGAACCGAACACGCGATACAGGGGTGCGAGCATCCAGAAGCTCAGCGGGCCGGGATGACTCCCCTGCTCGGGCAGCTCGCCGATCCGTCCCGGCAATCCGATGAGCGGGGTCTCCGACGTGCCGACGTCGCGGAGACGGAACTCGGTCATGGCGAGATCGAGGACCGGGTACCACTGTCGTCCCGACAACCACGCGAGTGCTGCGATGAGAGGTGAACACGCGATGACCGTGGCGATGGGGACGACGAGGCGCGGTCGGCCACGGAAGTGGTCGACCATGATCTCCTTGACCGGCCTCTCGGGGCGCGGAATCCCGGTCGCCGGTCGGTTCGATCGCGTCGCGTAGTCCACCATCATCGACCCCGCGGTCGACTCAGACGGCCGAGTCGGTCGGCGAGACCCCAACGGGTGACGAGGATCATCGATTCGACGATGATGCGACCCGACATCTTCGATCGACCGTGCGTGCGGTCGCGGAAGATGATCGGCGTCTCCTCGATGTGCGCGCCGATGCGATCGAGACGACGGACCAGCTCGGTGAGGAACGCGTAGCCCTCGGCTCGTGTGCCGGCGGGATCGATCGCGGCGAGCGCCTCACTCCGATAGGCCCGATAGCCGCTGGTGCAGTCGTTGGGGCTGAGCCGGAGAAGGACGCGGGTGTACGCGTTGCCCCACTTCGACAGCAGCTGTCGGCGAACCGGCCAGTCGGTCGTTCCCCCACCGCGGACGTAGCGCGAGCCGATCACAGCGTCGGCGCCGTTCGAGATGATGTCGAGGAAGTCCGCGATCAGCTCCGGGTCGTGCGACAGGTCGGCGTCCATCGAGAACACGACGTCGTACGGGCCGTGCGGACGGTGTGGAAAGTCGGGGTCGAGCACGGCGCCGAAACCGTCTCGATACGCGCCGGCGAGCCCGCTCTTGTCGGACCGGTGCATGACCGTGATCCTCGGGTTCTCCTCGGCGAGGCGGTCGGCCAGCCGCCCGGTGCCGTCGGGACTGTCGTCGTCGACGACGAGGAGGTCGGTCGTGGGGGCGGCCTTCGCCAGGAGGTCGCAGAATCGTTGGAGATTCTCGACCTCGTTGTACGTCGGCAGAACGACCACGCTGCGCATGCGGACAGCGAGACTAGTGGCGAGGTCGGGGGCCGTCAGTGGTCCCGGAACGGCGCTCACGCTCGGTGGTCGATCACCTGCGCGTGCAGTGCCCGGGTCACGCCGAGAGCGCTCGCGTCCCAGGTCATCGACGCCACCCGCTCGGCCGCTGCCGCTCCGAGACGTTGCCGGAGCTCGTCGTCGGTGAGCACCCGGACGAGTGCGTCGGCGAGTGCGGACTCGTCGGCCAGCAGACCGGTGACGCCGTCGAGGACGCTGCTGCGATGGCCCCGGATGTCGGTGGCGACCGCCGGCGTGGCGCATCCGCCTCCCTCGGTGAGGCTGAGCCCCCAGCCCTCGGCGATCGACGCGCTGGCGACCACCCAGGAGCGCTGATACAGCGCGACCAGGTCGGCGTGCTCGACCCGCCCCGTGAACTCGACCCAATCGTGTGCATCGAGGTCGTCCACCCGCCGCTCGAGCTCGACGCGATCGGGGCCGTCCCCCACGATCGTGAACCGCACGTCGGGCACCGACCGGCGCGCCTCGATCACGGCGTCGAGCAGCAGGCCGAACCGCTTCACCGGCGCCAACCGGGCGACAGCGATGATCGACGGCCGCTCGGTGCGCCGGCCCCCGGGGCGGAATCTCGGGTCGGTCCCGTTCGGGACCGCGAGGACGTTCGCCGCCGGGAACCCCAGCTCGATCAGTTCCTCCTTGGTCGCGTCCGACGGCGTGACCATCGAGGTGCGTCGGTAGAACGGCGGGGCGAACCGGGTCTCGAGCCCACGGCCGATCGCAGCGAAGGGTCCGGGAAACAGCTGATCCCACATCGGGCCGTGCACGTGGTGGAGCACGGTGATGCGCGGCCGACGGCACCACACCGGCGAGAACCAGGGCACGCCGTTCCAGATCTCGACGAGGGCATCGGACGGACCCATCCGACGCGTGAGCTCCGCGGCGATGGCCCGGGGGAACACCGAGTAACGACTCCCCCGCCGGATCACCCGGTACCCGTTTCGATCGGCCTCCGCCGGCACGCCCAGAGCCGCCGACGTGCGGTGGACGACGTCGAGGCCGGCGTCGGCCCACCGACGCATGAACTCGTCGGCGTGCACCTCCGATCCACCGGCGTCGGGATCCTCGAGGTCGCGCCATCCGAGGACGTGCACCCGGCCGACGCCGGCACGGCTCATCTCACCGACGAGATCGCGGAGTTCGTCGAGCGGGTCGGAGGGGGCGCCGCCGGGCATCGCCGCACGATACGCAGCGTCGACCAGCAGGGCTGGCTACTCTCGCTCCGCTTGTCCGATCTCGACCAGCCCGACCTCGATCGCTTCGGCCGCGGCCACGCGGGCACCGACCCGTCCGAGCCGGACCGGTCCGCTTCAGAGCGGTTCGGTGGTCCAGAGTGGTCCGAACCAGGTCGGTCCGCGGACCAGCGGCGCGAGGACCGACGGCGCGTGGTCCCGTTCGTGCTCGGCGGGTCGGTGTCGCTCCGTCCGTCGCGGTGGTCGGCGTCCGGTGTCGTGGCCGGTCTGGTCGTCACCGTCTTCGCGCTGCTCCCGGTGCGCGGTCTCTACCGGGCGCCGGGTTCGTCGATGGAGGAGGGCTTCATGCTCGTCTTCCCGCGCCTGGTGCAGCAGGGACAGGTCCCCAACGTCGACTTCCTCCACCTCTACGGACCCGGCTCACTCCACCTCCTGGCCGGGTGGTACCGCCTCGCCGGCTACACGCTCGAGGCCGAGCGCACCTTCGGTCTCGCGCAGAACCTGGCGATCATCGCCGCGCTCTACGTGTTGTGCCGGGCGTGGGGCCGCATCGCCGCAGTCGGTGCCGGCGTCGTCGCCGCACTCCTCGTGATGACACCGATCGGACTCGCCGCGCTCGCTTGGCACGGGGCGATCGCGCTCGGACTCTGGTCGGTCGTGTTCGCGGTGCGCGCGCGGAATCTCGATCCCCGCGACGTCGATGATCGACCTCGGCGCATCGGCGTCGTCACGCGTCACTGGGCGGCGGCCGGGGCGTTCGCCGGGCTCGCGCTGGCGTTCCGACCCGACGTGATCATCGCCCTCGCGCTGGCGCTCTGCGTCGCGGGGTGGGCGGTCCGCACCACGGCGATCGTGCCGGTCCTCGTGGGCGCGGTGATCGGTGCGATTCCGATGTGGCTGCATCTCGCCGTCGCCGGGTTCGGGCCGACGTTCCAGGGCATCGTGCTCGACCCGGTGGTCGAGCTCCGGCCGGGCCGCGAACTTCCCAGCCCACCGTCGATCGATCGCCTCGATGGAGCCCTCCAGGCGATCGCCGAGGCGGTCCCGCCGTGGTGGCCGCTGCCGGCTCCCGCCGCTCGTCACCAGCTGTTCGTGTGGTTCTTCGCCGTCATCGTGATCGCGATCGCCGTCCCGCTGATCGCCTGGCGCCGACGGCGCCGGTCACCTCGTCCGGTGAACCTCGTGATGCTCTCCGCCGGCCTGTTCGGCCTCGGGATCCTCCCGCAAGCGCTGCAACGACCCGACTCGACGCACCTCGCCTGGGTGGCGATGGTGTCGTGGCCGCTCCTCGTCGCCGTGCTGACGGGGAGCGTGCGCGGGTGGCTCGGCGAGCGGCGGGCCTCGGCTGGCCGGCTCCTGGTGCATCGACCCGGTCTCGTCGCGTCGGCGGCGGTACTCGCGTTGATGATCGTCGTGTGCCCCTTCTACACCTACCGGTACTACGCGTTGCACACGCGTGTGGCCATCGGCGACCTGCCGCTTCCGTTCCTCGTGGAACGGGAGGATCGGAGGTTCTGGTTCGGGAATCCCGAGGTCGCCCGCTCACTCACGACGATGATCCCCGAGCTCGAGGCGCGGAGCGAACCGGGCGACCGTCTGATCGTGGGACCGGCCGACCTCTCGCGCACGGTGTACAGCGACGTGTCGATCTACTTCCTGTTCGACGAGCTCACACCGGGCACGTACTTCATCGAGATGGACCCCGGGCTGGCCGACGCCGCGGGATCGGGGCTGGCCGAGGACGTCGAGGAGGCCGACTTCCTCGTGCTCACCAACTTCTGGTCGGGGTGGCTCGAGCCCAACACGTCGACGCGACGTCAGAGCCAGGAACACAATCGGGCGGTCGCCGAGAACTTCTGCCTCGTCGCACAGTACGAGGACAACCTGCTGCTGCTGTTCGAGCGCTGCGAGGGTGGGGGCGGCATCAGCGGCGCCGACGTGACCGGCACGTACCCGGTGATCCCGGTCCCCGAGGAACTCTCGTCCGACCAGTAGCGACAGTCTGGGTCAGGTACACACCGTCGCGTCATCCCACACGACCGTCTGGGTCAGGCACACACTGTCGCTGCGGCGATTCTGGGGCCGGGCGTCAGCGGTCGAGGCGGCGCCAGAGTGATCCCGGCACCAGGCGCATCGCTGCGACGACCCAGCGCAGGATCCCCGGCGCATAGACCACCGATCGTCCCGATCGCAATCCGGACACGACCGCTGATCCGACGTCATCGGGATCGCACGCGAACGGCGCTGGGTCCATGCCGTCGGTCATCTGCGATCGGACGAAGCCCGGGCGCACCACGAGGACCGACGCTCCGGAGCCGGCGAGTGCGTGCCCCAGCCCGGTGGCGAACGCATCCTGCCCCGCCTTCGACGAGCCGTACACGAAGTTCGAGGGCCGAGTACGCACGCCGGCGACGCTGGAGACGACCACGAGGGTGCCATGGCCCTGTGCGCGCAGACGGGTGGCAGCCGCAAGCCCGCTCGAGACGGCGCCGACCGTGTTTGCGTGGACCAGTTCGGCCGCGGCGGCGGGTTCGGCGGCGACGCCGGCGTCGTTCACGTCGCTGCCGAGCTGACCGAACGCCTGGACGATCACGTCGAGGTCGCCGACCTGCGCGGCGACGGCCTCGATCAGCTCGGCGTGACGTGCGTGATCGGTTGCGTCGAAGTCGACCGTCGACACCTCGACGCCACCGCTGAGCCCGTCGGTCTGCTCGTCGTCCCCGTCATCGCCCGGTCGCCGGGCGAGCACCACTCGGCGGAGGTTCGGTGAGTCGAGCGCTCGAACGATCGCCCGTCCGATCTCGCTGCGTCCGCCGAGGACGAGGATCGTCTGGGGCTGATCGAACGCGTTCCGCATGGCCGCCCGAGGCTACGCCCCCACCCGACGGACAGAGACGACCTGACTGCGTCCGTCCCAGTAGCGAGCTGGCGTTGTTCCGTCGAGCCCGGGGGTCGACGGAACACAGCGCACGAAGGACGCGGTGTCCGGATCCGGCCCGGGCGAAAGCGGACACTGTCCGCATCCGGCCCGGGCAGAAGCGGACACTGTGCAGATCTGGCCCGGGCGAAAGCGCACAGCGAACCGAGGTCAGGCGGCGAGGGAAGCGG
>JBCDAK010000094.1:0-17932 GCA_039185545.1 Actinomycetota bacterium | reverse complement strand
TGACGAGTGCGAGCAGCACGAACACCGCGGGCAGCAGGCGTCGGGCTCGTCGGCGCCAGAAGTCGACGAGCGACACCCGGTAGGTGCGCTCCCGCTCGGCGATGATCAGCAGGGTGATCAGGTAGCCGGAGATGACGAAGAACATCTCGACCCCGAGGAACCCACCGGGAAGCCACGACGGGTTGGCGTGGTAGATCATCACGGCCACCACGGCGATGGCACGCATCCCGTCGAGCCCCGGCATGTAGGGGACCCGGCTGATGTTGTCGCGATCGCCGAGACCCGGTGCCGATGCGCCGGCGGACGGAGCGGCCGACTGCTCGGCGGGCGCGACGGTGGACGACATGGGGCCACCAGTATCGCCCCCGGTCGGGCTCACCGGACGGCACCACCTGGGGTCGAATCGGCGGGCTACGAGGCGGGTTCGAGCAGTGACTCGGGCACGTCGAGGCCGAGGAGACCCGCGAGCAGGCGAGAGTAGTAGCGGGCGCCGGTGCTCTTGAGGTGGATGCCGTCGTTGTAGATGCAGTCACCGGAGCAGTCGCCGGCGAGCCCGCTCCAGTACAGGAGCTGCGCGTTGGGATTGGCCGCCGCTGCGGCGGCCAACGCCGCGTTGTTTCCCGCCTCCCAGTCGCGGTCGACGTCGTTCTCGACGAGGACCACGTTCGGGACCGACTGCAGCGCCGTCATCATCTGATCGAGCTCGGCGGTGTCGATCGGGCCGTTGGTGCCGAGGTGGACGACGACGTAGTCGCCGAGTCGGTCGGTGTCCTGGAGCCCACTGACCACGTCGAGCCCGTTCCCGAACGAACGACTCTCGGCCGCATCGACCGCGAATCCCAGCTGCTCGAGCTCCTCCGCGGCGCCGAGCATGACGGAGTCGCCGACGGCGAGCCGCTGGACCGGCGGGAGCGCCGCCGTGGTGGGTGGAGCGGTCGTGGCCGCCGGATCGGTCGCGTCGTCGGCCGACGGATCGTCGAGGCCGGCGACCCCGTCGGACGCCTCCCCCTCTGGATCATCGGCGGCCTCGTCGGTTCCGGGGTCGGTCACGCCCTCGGAGGCGCCGTCGTCCTCCACCGTCGCGGAGTCGTCGACGGAACCGCTCGACTCGGGGTCGGTCGCATCGTCGTCGGTCGCATCGTCGTCGGTCGAGCAGTCCTCGACCAGCACGTCGCACACGTTGTCCTGGTTCGATGCGAGTTCTTCGGCGACCTCGTTCTGGCGCAGCTCAGCCGTGGCGAGGCTGGCGCCGGCGAACACGGTCAACGCGACTCCGACCACCGCACCGCCCACCAGCGCCGGACGCCCGCCGGGGAAACCGCGCTGACCGTCGAGATCGACTCCCGACCCGCCGACGCCACCGACGCCGCCCGAACGCCGGGACCGGCGGAACGGGTTCCGCCAGGTTCCTCGCCGGATCGGCGTCTCGACCCACCGATACGACGCCTCGGTGATGACGCACGTGACGACCATGGCGAGCACGAACTCGTGGAACGCCAGCTTGTTGGCCGCGATGTTGCGGATGATCTGGTAGATCGGCCAGTGGTACAGGTACAGCCCGTACGACCGGGTGCCGATCCACAGCAGCACCGGGTTCGAGAGCGCGGGCGCCAACACCGTGCCCCGGTGCGTCACGGCCGCGACCAGTGCGAGCGAAGCGAGCCCCGTCACGAACAGGCCGCCGTTGAAGAGGAAGTCATGGACACCGACCGAGGGGTCGAAGGTGACGACGACGGCCATGATGCCGAGCACGGCGATCCCGACGCCGCCGAGCACGTCGAACAACCGACCCTTCGACGCGAGCGGTCCGCGCATGATGGCGTTCGGTCGCCAGACCATGGCGAACGCCGCGCCGAGCAGCAGACCACCCGCCCTGGTGAAGGTCGACAGGTAGAGGAAGTCGGGCTTCGAGATGGGACGGTCGCCGATGAACCAGTAGGCCTCGGGCGTGAGTTCAGGTGTCTGCTGCGGGCCCGAGTAATCGACGAGCGCGATGAGGACGTTGATCGCGACGGCGGCGAGGAACAGCCAGATCGCGAGGCGAGCGATCTTGCGCGACCCTGCCTTGACGAACACCAGCATCGCGAGCGGCCACAGGAGGTAGAACTGCTCCTCGACCGCGAGCGACCAGAGGTGACGCAACGGTGCGAAGTCGCTGCCGGCGCTGTAGCCGGCACCGATCCAGATCTGGTACCAGTTCGAGCTGTAGAGCACGCCGGCGATCACGTCGCCGCGGAGCTGGCCCAGTGCGTCACGCTCGAACAGTGCGACCCACACCGTGAGCAGCAGCATCATGAGGAACACCGCCGGCAGGAGGCGTTTCGCTCGCCGGATCCAGAAGTCGCGGAGATCGAAGCCGCCGGTCCGCTCGTGTTCGGCGATGATCAACAGCGTGATGAGGTAGCCGGAGATCACGAAGAAGACCTCGACGCCGAGGTACCCGCCGGCCAACCAGTCGCTGTTGGCGTGGTACACCATCACCGCGACGACGGCGAGTGCCCGGATCCCGTCGAGGCCCGGCAGGTACGGAACCTGGCTGAGCTGGGGACGGTCGAGTCGGTCACCACCACGGATCGACGGGCGCGCCGCTCGGGCCACGTCGACGGGTCCGCTCATGGACACCAGTATCGCCGCCGACGGCGGGTCTGATGCGACACGCTGCGCCGAGGTCTCACGATTCGACGTGCAGCCCGAGCTGTTCGCAGATGGCCTTGGCGGTCTCGGGGCGGTTGAGGGTGTAGAGATGCAACCCGGGCGCTCCCGCCTCGAGCAGCTCGGCACCCACCTCGGCCGCGACGTCTCGCCCGATCCGGCGCACCTCGTCGGCGTCGACGGCCTCGTCGAGTCGTCGGCCGAGCCAGTCGGGCACCTCGGTGCCGTTCATCGCCGCCATCCTCTCGAGTGCCGGGACGCTGGCGATCGGCATCACCCCGGGGACGATGGGCTTGTCGACGCCCAGGTCGGACAGCTCGTCGACGAGACGGCGGTAGTGATCGACGTCGAAGAAGAACTGCGTGATCGCGAAGTCGGCGCGCTCGAGCTTGGCCGCGAGGTGACGGCGGTCGGATGCCCGGTCGGAGCTGCGGGGGTGGACCTCGGGGTGTGCGGCGACGCCGATCGAGAACGCTCCCGACGACGCGACGTCGTCGATGAGGTCGACGGCGTACCGGTAGTCACTCGACGCCCTCGATCCGTCAGCCGGCGGGTCGCCACCGAGGGCGAGGATGTTGGTGATCCCGAGCCGGCGGTACTCGACGATGAGCCGAGCGACATCGTTGCGGGTGTGGCCCTGACAGGTGAGGTGCGGCATCGCCACGAGGTCGGTGTGGCGCCGGATCCACGACACGACCTCGCCGGTTCGGTGGCGGTCGGAGCCTCCCGCTCCGTACGTGACCGAGACGAAGTCGGGCTGCAGAGCCATGAGCTCGCCGACGGCACGCCCGAGTTCGAGACGCCCCGCGTCGCTCTTGGGCGGGAAGAACTCGAACGACACCGAGGGCGGGCCGCCGCTCAGGCGCTCGCCGATCCGTCCCATCCCGTCACCCTACGGAGGCCGGCGGCTGCCGCGACCGGGCGTTCAGTGACGGAAGTGACGCTGGCCGGTGAAGACCATCACGATGCCGTGTTCGTCGGCCGCCGCGACGACCTCGTCGTCGCGGACCGATCCCCCCGGCTGGATCACACACGACACCCCGGCCGCCGCGGCGGCGTCGAGTCCGTCGCGGAAGGGGAAGAACGCGTCGCTGGCGCAGGCGCCTCCCTTCGCCCGACCGTCGGCGCGCTCGGCGGCGATCCGCGCCGAGTCGAGGCGGTTCTGCTGCCCGGCGCCGATGCCGAAGGCCTGGCCGTCCTTGGCGTACACGATCGCGTTGCTCGACACGGCCGCGCACACGAGCCAGGCGAACTCCATGTCGGACCACTGTTCGGCGGTCGGCTGGGCGGACGAGACGACCCGCCAGTCGCCGGTGCGACCGTCGACCGGATCAGGCTGCTGGACCAGCCACCCCCCGTCGACCGGCCGGACGTCGTGGACGAGCGGTGACGGGGCGTTGGCGCTCATGACGCGGAGGTTCTTCTTGGCCGTGAGGATCTCGAGCGCGTCGGGCTCGAAGTCGGGTGCCACGACGACCTCGGTGAAGACCGACGAGAGCGGTTCGGCCATCGCAGCCGTGACCGTGCGGTTGGCGGCGACGATGCCGCCGAACGCGCTGACCGGGTCGCAGGCGTTGGCGGCCACGTAGGCCGAGCCGATGTCGTCACCGATCGCGACGCCGCACGGATTCGCGTGCTTCACCACGACCACCGCGGGGTCGGCGAACCGGTGGACGAGGCGCCACGCCGCCTCGGTGTCGAACACGTTGAGGTAGCTGAGGGCCTTGCCGCCGTGCTGGGTCATCGAGTCCCACCAGCTCGAGGCGCCGACCTGCCGATACCGGGCGCCCTGCTGGTGTGGGTTCTCGCCGTAGCGGAGCGGCTGTGCGAGATCGAGCGCGAGGTGGATCGACTCGGGAAGGGCGGACGAGGCATCGTCGGCGCCGTCGGCGGCACCGTCGCTCGCCGCCGGATCGGGGTCGGGTGCCGTCTCGTCGAACCACGTGACGATCGCCGCGTCGTAGGCCGCGGTGTGAGCGAAGGCCGAGCGAGCGAGCTGGCGACGCGTCGCCTCTCCGAGGGAGCCGTCGGCCCGGAGTTCGTCGACGACGGACGAGTAGTCGGACGGGTCGACGACCACCCCTACGAACGCGTGGTTCTTCGCCGCGGCGCGCACCATGGCCGGTCCGCCGATGTCGATCAGCTCGATCCCCGGCTGCGACGAGAACGGGTACAGGTTGGCGACGACGAGATCGATCTGCTGGATGCCGTACTCGTCCATGTCGGCGAGGTGTTCGGCGTCGGTCGGGTCGGCGAGGATCCCCCCGTGCACCTTCGGGTGGAGCGTGACGACGCGGTGACCGAGAATCGCCGGGACGCCGGTCCACTCGACCACGTCGGTCACCTCGACTCCGGCGTCGGCGATCGCGCGAGCGGTGCCACCCGACGACACCAGCGACCACCCGAGGTCGGCGAGGGATCGAGCGAGGTCGGCGACGCCGGTCTTGTCGTACACGGAGAGCAGAGCGGTGGGCACGAGGCGACCGTAGTCAGCTCACTGCCCGTGGTCGCGCCGCACGGAAGTCGGCGACGGCGACCGGAATTCGTCTACCGTGCGGTCGGCGTCACACCGACGTGGCGGCGAGAGGGGGTCCGCATGGACATCAGCAAGTTCAAGACGTCCGACTGGTTGATCATCGGAGGCGCTGTCGGTTTCTTCATCTTCGGGTTCCTCGACTGGATCACGGTCGACGGCGGGTTCGCCTCGGTCTCGGGCGGGAACGTGTTCGATTTCTTCTTCACCGGGACGGTCCCGTGGCTGCTCGTCATGGCGAGCGCTGCGATCACGGTGCTGCTGGCGACGGGCACGTTGAAGGCCGACCAGGCCCCGTGGCCGCTGATCCTGCTCGGGGCCACCGGCCTCGCCGGCGTGCTGCTGATCCTCCGGCTGATCTTCAATCCCATCGACGACGGTGGGATCGACCTCGACGTCGGACGGGGCGTCGGCATGATCCTCTCGGTCATCGCCGGCCTGGTCGCCGCGGCCGGTGGCGCGATGAAGTTCACCGAGTCCGGCGGTGACTTCAACGACCTCACCGACCTCGACAAGGTCCGGGCCCAGTTCGGCGGATCCGACGGGACGACACCGGGCGCCCCCGTGACGCCGCCACCCCCGCCGCCGCCCGCCGGCCATGCACCGCCGGCTGCCGACGCGCCGGGAGCGCCCGCTGCGCCCGGGCAGGCCCCACCGCCACCGCCCGTTATGCCCGGTCAGGCGCCGCCGCCGCCAGGAGGACCCGGCCAGCCGACGGGCGAGGCGCCCCCTCCACCGTCGGCACCCCCTCCACCCCCGAACTCCTGACGTTCGGCGCGACTCGCAGCGGTCAGCCGTCGAGTTCACGCCGACAGCGACGTGGGGTCACGCGGCCGGCGACCGCGCTCGGATCCCTGATGCGCATCAGGTGCGCAACATCCCCGCGAGAACACCAGGTGCGAGGAGCTGGGGCGTGGTCAGAGCGCAGCGACGAGGTCGGCCATGAGTTCGCCGGCCTCGGTCGGGTTCTGACCGACCTTCACGCCGGCGGCCGAGAGCGCGTCCATCTTGCCCTGGGCCGTGCCCTTGCCGCCCGACACGATGGCGCCCGCGTGGCCCATCTTCTTGCCGGGAGGTGCGGTCACGCCCGCGATGTACGCCGACATTGGCTTGGTGACGCTCGACTGGATGAACTCGGCGGCCTCTTCCTCGGCCGAGCCACCGATCTCGCCGATCATCATGATCGCGTGGGTCTCGGGATCGGCCTGGAACTCGCGGAGGCAGTCGATGAAGTTGGTCCCGGGAACCGGGTCGCCGCCGATTCCGACACAGGTCGACACGCCGATGCCCTTCTGCTTCAGTTCGTAGAGCGCCTGGTACGTGAGCGTGCCCGACCGACTGACGATGCCGACATTGGGCCCGTCGGCCGAGGGCACCTCGGCGATCTCGCCAGCGGTGATACCGATGTTGCACTTTCCCGGGCTGATGATGCCGGGGCAGTTCGGTCCCAGCAGCCGGGTGTCGGGGAACTCGCGGACGAGTCGGTTGTAGGTGAGCGCCTCGTCCTGCGCCGGGATGCCCTCGGTGATGCACACCACGAACCCGATCCCGGCCTCGGCGGCCTCGATGATGGCCCCGGACGCGAACTTCGGCGGCACGGCCGCGAACGACGCGTCGGCACCGGTGGCCTCGACCGCCTCGGCGACCGAGTCGAACACCGGGATGCCCTCGACGTCCTGTCCACCCTTGCCGGGCGTGACGCCGCCGACGATCTGCGTGCCGTAGTCGCGGTTGCGGAGCCCGTGGTACTTGCCCTGCCCGCCGGTCAGACCCTGCACCAGGACCTTCGTGTTCTCGTTGACGAAGATGGCCATGTCGTTGTCTCTTCTCTCGTCTCGTGTCGTTCGTCGTGATCTCGTCGTCGAGTGAGCGTCAGGCGCTCGCGATTCCCACGGCGGCGCGGGCGGCGTCGAGCATCGTGGGCTCCGACCGGAGCTTCTCCTCGGGGATTCCGGCGTCGACGAGGATCTGGCGACCCTCCTCCGCGTTGGTGCCGTCGAGGCGGATCACCATCGGCGCCTTCAGGTCGACCCGACCGAGCGCCTCGACGATGCCCTTGGCCACCTCCTCGCCTCGGGTGATGCCGCCGAAGATGTTGATGAAGATGCTCTTCACGTTCTCGTCTGAGTTGATGACCTCGAGCGCGCCCGCCATGACGTCGGCGTTGGCGCCACCGCCGATGTCGAGGAAGTTGGCCGCCGATCCGCCGACCTGGTTGACGACGTCGAGCGTCGACATGGCGAGCCCGGCGCCGTTGGCGATGATCCCGACCGATCCGTCGAGGCCGATGTACTGCAGGTCGCGCTCGGCCGCCATCTTCTCGCGGTCGTCCATCTCGGTCAGCCCCTTGAAGGCCTCCCACTCGGGGTGGCGGAACTCGGCGTTGCCGTCGAGCGTGACCTTGGCGTCGAGCGCATGCACCTCTCCGGTGGGCTTGAGGATCAGCGGATTGATCTCGGCCAGGTCGCAGTCGCCCTCGGTGTAGCAGCGGTAGAGCTTCACGATGATGTCGGTGGCACCGTCGATCGCCCGCTCGGGAAGCTTGGCGTCGATGCACGCCCGGCGCGCCGTCTCGGCCGGCAGACCGTCGACCGGATCGATGTACAACTTCACGATGGCGTCGGGGTTCGACTCGGCGACCGCCTCGATCTCGACGCCGCCCTCGGCCGAGAGCATCATGAGGTGCTTCTTGGCCGATCGGTCGAGGGTGAACGAGACGTAGTACTCCTCGTCGATGTCGCTCGCCCTCTCGATCCAGAGGCGGCGCACCACGTGGCCCTTGATGTCCATGCCGAGGATGTTCCCGGCGTGCTCGCGCACTTCGGCCTCGGTGTCGGCGAGCTTGATGCCGCCGGCCTTGCCTCGGCCACCGACCTGGACCTGCGCCTTCACCACCACCGGGTACCCGGCGGCCTCCGCGGCGGCGATGGCCTCGTCGACCGTGTCGGCCGGACCACCCGGGCTGACCGGGATGTCGTAGCGGGCGAAGTACTGCTTGCCCTGGTACTCGAAGAGATCCATGCGTGGTCCTTTGTTGACGGGGAACGGTCGGTGGGGGTCGGTTCGTGTCGGGTCGGATCACGTTCCGGGTCTGACCCCAGGCGTGATGTCAGGGGTGTGCTGTCAGGCGGACTCTCGCGCGTCGAGGGTCGTTTCCAGCCACTCGCCGATGGCGCGCAGCGACGAGCCGGGGCCGAAGATCTCGGAGACGCCCTGCTTCTTCAGCTCGACGACGTCGCCGTCGGGGATGACGCCACCCCCGAACACGAGGACGTCGCCGACGTCGCGGTCGCGGAGTTCGTCCATGACGCGCGGGAACAGCGTGAGGTGCGCTCCCGAGAGGAGCGACAGACCGACGCCGTCGGCGTCTTCCTGCAGCACGGTCTCGGCGATCTGCTCGGGGGTCTGGTGGAGGCCGGTGTAGATCACCTCGAAGCCGTGGTCGCGCAGGGCGCGGGTGATGGTCTTCGCCCCGCGGTCGTGGCCGTCGAGTCCCGGCTTCGCCACCACGATGCGGTAGGTGCGCTCCACGCCCGTTGAACGTAGGCGGGACGCCCGACGGGTGCCAAGACGCAGTGCGCCGCGGCCCCGGCAGACTGGGGGCGTGGCGACGTCGAGCACCCCGCCCGTGTCCGGACCGAAGCGACTCCGCAGCCCGCTCACGCGAGCGCTGGCGCCGGTGCTCGGCGGGATCGCGTTCTTCGTCCTCCTCGCTCTCGTCACGTGGGGCATCGCCGCGTACCTGTCGCGATCGGGAACGGAGCCGACCGAGCGCCTGGCTCCGATTCGCCTCGAACTGGGCGCAGCGAGCAATCGTGCGTCCGATGTGGCCGAGGAGGGTCCGCTCCTGTTCCCCGACCTCGAGACGATCGACGGTGCACGATCGATCGTGCTCGACCACACCGGCGACGACCCGCTGGTCGGCTGGCGTCTGTACTACGCATTCCCGGCAGATCGGCCCAGCTGTCCGGTCACGCAGGTGCGCGGGACGGCCACGTTCCTCGACTGCGATGGTGGAGAACTCGACGTGACCGAGCTGTCACCCCCCACCGAGGACGTCCGCCCGGTCGTCGAGGACGAGCAGATCTACCTCGACCTTCGGGCGTTCTCGAGCACGCCCGAGTCCGACCAAACCGGCTGAGTCGGACCGGCTGGCGGCGGATCGCAGCCGCGGACCGATCGGCGGTCGGTTCGGCGTCAGGTCGACGTGGCGACCGCGTCGAGCAGTCGCTCGGCGAAGGTCTCGGTGTGCTGCTCGAGCTTGCCGCGGCTGATCGCGAGGCCGCCGATCACGTAGGCGCCGGTGTCACCGACCGCCTTCGTGAGCCGGTCGACCGACTTCCCGGGGTCGAGCGCGAACGTGCAGAACGCTGCCGCCTTCTTGCCGCGCATCGCCGGCAGGTTGGAGATCGAGTTCGCCGCCCACGGAGCCTGACCGAAGATGAAGGCGCCGTGCACCCATGTGCCGACGAGCACGAGGTCCGCGGCCTGGATGGCCGAGTGATCGGGCTGGCGGACCTTCGACAGCCCGGTGATGGTCCAGCGCTCCTGCTGCAACAGGTCAGCGGTCCGCTCGGCGGCGTCCCACGTGTTGCCGGTCAGACTCTCGATGAGGAACGCAGCCTTCACGATTCTCAGTCTGCCACGTCGACTCGGTCGCGATCCGAAAGAGCCGAGCGGGCCCCGTCGAACTTCCCGCCGTCAGTGGTCGCGGAGGTGCCGGGCGAGCTGGTAGTCGAACCGGCCGGTGGCCGCTCCGCGCTGAACGCTCGGCTCCCACTGCGGGAGTGACCGCTCGGGATCGCCTGCGGGGTGATCGCCGGTGATCGTGACCCGCTGGATGATCCGTTCGCCGACGAAGTCGTTGAGCACGTGGTGCTGCGTACACCGGTTGTCCCAGACGGCGATGGTGCCCTTGGTCCATCGATAGCGGACGGTGTGGCGCTCCTCGCTGACCCAGGTGGTGAGCATGTCGAGGAGCGGCTCGCTCTCGTGGTGCGACAGCTCGACGATGCGTCGCGTGAAGTGCTCGTTCACGTACAGCGCCTTGCGCCCGGTGAGCGGATGCACACGTACGACGGGATGGATCGCCGTCTTCTCGGGCCGGCCGTGGGCCTGCGCATCGTGCAGTGCGGTGAGGCCGTCGATCAGGTCGCGCATCGGCGCCGACAGCCCGTCGTACGCGAGGCACAGGTTCGCCCACATCGTGTCGCCACCCACGTCGGGACACTCGACCATGTTGAGGATCGACATCAGCGAGGGCGACTCCTGGAACGTGAGATCGGTGTGCCACTCGTCGGCGATCCCGCCCTTCGATGCAGCGAGCTCGAAGATCTCGGGATGCTCGGTGAACGCGTTCTTCAGGTTCGGGTGCGCCTCGAGTTCGCCGTCAGCGCGCTCGGCCATTCGCCGACCGAAGGCGACGTGCTCGTCGACCGACAGATGCTGGTCGGGGAAGAACAGCACCATGTGATCGAGGAGGAGCTGTTCGATCGTGGTGATCTCGTGGTCGCCGGTCTCGTCGGCGATCTCGGCCAGGCGGACGCCGCGCACCTCCGCCCCGAGTGCGGGAGCGAGTCGGGTGACCATGACACTGGTCCCGTCGGCAGCCTCCAGCTCGGATCGCTCGTCGATGCTCATGCCCCAGTGTCGCAGGCCGACGTCGGCGGGAACCGGTCAGCGTGATGCGACCACGGCGGACCTGACCGCGTCCTCGATCCGGTCGCACTCGAACCGCCACCCCTCGTCGAGCAGCCGCCGCGGCACACCACGGCGACCGGTCAACGCCAGGGCTGGATCCGAGCCGAGCAGCCAGGCGCCGATCGTCGTGATGAACGAGGGCGAGGGCACGCTCAGGCGCCGATCGACGGCACTGCGATACGCCGCCATCATCTCGCGGTTCCTCACGGGTGTGGGTGAGCTGAGGTGGTACAGCCCGTTCACCGCGTCGTCGACGACGGCATGGTGCAGGAACGCGAAGAGGTCGTCGGCGGCGATCCACGACACCCACTGCTCCCCCGAGCCAACGGGTCCACCCAGCCCGAGCCGAGCGAGGCGAGTGAGCTGGGCGGTGGCTGGATCGTCGCGACCGCCGATCGAGATGCCGGGCCGAAGCAGGACTCGACGGGCGATCCCGTCGGCCGCGTCGTGGAACGCGGCCTCCCATCTTCGGCACACCTCGACCTGTTGGCGCGGTCCCGTCGGCGGGATCGGCGTCGATTCGTCGATGACCTCGTCGCCCGCGTCCCCGAAGATCGCCAGCGACGACAGTTGGATCCACGCGGCGGGAGGGTGATCGATCTGACCGAGTGCCTCCCCGACAAGTCGGACGGTGCCTTCCCGGGTGTCGATCAGCTCGTCGATGTTGCGTGTCGTGGGTCTGCAGTCGACCCTCTTGCCCACCAGGTGGACCACGACGTCGGATCGGTCGAGGGCAGCCGTCCACGCGCCCGGTGTTCGGGCATCCCACCGCACCTCGCGCCAACCGTCGTGCTCGGTGTCCCGGCCGCGCCCGACGACGGTGACGCGGTGGCCTTCCGCGACGAGCCGGGTCCGCAGCCCGCGACCCACGAAACCGCTGCCACCGAACAGCACCACGTCGAGTGAGTCGGTCATCATCTCCTGCGATCCTCGCCGCGGCCACCTGCGAGAGATGCCACCGGGCGCAGTCTGGTTCCCTCGAGCGTGATCTGACTGAGCGGGACCATCGAGAAGTGGCTCTCGAACACCTCGATCACCCGTCCATGGGCGAGGTCGAACGAGTGGACGAGCATCGCGCGACCGTCGCGACGCTCAGGTACTCAGCCGCCGAAGGTCCGGCGGATCCACTCGGCCATCACCGGGTCGACGATGCGCAGCGAGTCGTCGTCGACGCGTTCGAGGTGACCGCGGTGGATGAGGGCGTCGCGGGCGTGCTGGGCGCCGCCGTGGGACAGTCCCAGCGACGACGCCGTGCCACCGAAGAGGCTGCGTCGCGCGGCGACGATGCGCAGCACGAGTCGCTCGCCGACCGGAAACGACGAGAAGAGACGTTCGAGACCGGTCCCGACGTTCCACACGACGTCGTCGAGCGCGTCGCCGAACGTGGTCGTCCCGACGGCACCGTCGACCGGCACACGACGCCACGCGGCATCGGCGAGCTGCATCGACCGGTGCGGGTGACCGTCGGAGAATGCGTGGATCTCGCCGGCCAGGCTCCCGGCGGCGCGGTCGGTCGACGCGAAGCCGTCGGCGACGATGTCGGTCAGCTCGTCGAGCGTCATGCGCGGCGCCTCGACGATGTCGGCCTGGGCGTAGAACGGCTCGGCACGATCGGTGAACAGCAGCTCCATCGTCGACGGTTCGGAGCCCGCGAACAGCAGCCCGATGTCGGTGAAGTGGTGCTGGAAGGCCGTGCGCAGCATCCCGGCCACCCCCTGCTGGCCGACGATCCCGGAGAACTCGTCGATGATGACGGTGGTGGGCCGGCTCGTCCCGAGGTCGACGACGATGTCGACGAGCGACCGCGCGAGCGCGTGCGCGTCGGGCTGCTGCGCAGCGGATTTGTGGAACTCGAGCTCGACGAAGCCGAGCCGGAGCTGGACCCGCGCGGCCATCGACGTGACATCCGGATGGCGGACGGCAGCCGCAGCGAGCGAGCGGTCGAGACGGATGGCGAAGTCGGCCCACGACGCCAGCTCGTACAGGTCGAGCCACACGATGGTCGACGTGTCGCGCAGCACGGCGGCCACCGAGCGCAGGGCGCTGGTCTTGCCGAACCGGCGGGGACCCAGGAGCGCGGTGACGCGCCGCTCGGTGACGCGTGCCACCAGGTCGTCGACGATCGCACGGTGCGCCCGCTCGGGCCACGTGTCGGGCTCGACCGGGCCCTGATGGGGAAACGGCGAAGTCTGCACCGGTCTGACCGTACCAAGACCTACTGTCGAACAGTAGATCTCATCAACGTTTAGTGAGGGGCGCCCAGGCGAGCGACAAGTGCTTCAATCCGACGCCATCGGCGAAGTTGATGACCGCCTCGGCCTTGTCGCCCTCACCGTCGATCGCGATGATCGTGCCGCCGCCGAACGCCGGGTGCTCGACCTGGTCGCCGACCTCGAGCCCCAGTTCCTGGCTGTTGGTCGGCTCGACCTTCGTGGCCGCACGCATCGCGGACTCGACGACGCGCTCCTTGTGCCGCTCCTGCGCCTCCTCGGCCTCATGGAGGTCGGCGTTGATGTCACGCCCGCCAACCGCACCAGCGTGGGCAGCGCCGTCGTCGAAGCCGTCGTCGCCGTCGCCCGAACCGGGTCGACCCCGCCGATACGCGGGTACCTCGTACGCCGAGTCGTACCCGCGCTCGTCGCGATCGCGCCGGCGGTAGCTCTGCCGCCCGGACGACGACCGGCCCGTCACGTTGCCGATGGACTCGAGCAGCTCGCCCGGGATCTCGTCGAAGAACCGCGACGGAGGGTTGTACTGCGTGGAGCCGAACAGCTGCCGGCTCCACGCGTGCGTCATGTAGAGCCGACGCATCGCACGCGTGATGCCGACGTACGCGAGGCGACGCTCCTCCTCCATCTCGTCGGGTTCGGTGAGCGCCCGGATGTGCGGGAACACGCCCTCCTCGACACCGACGAGGAACACGACCGGGAACTCGAGGCCCTTCGCCGAGTGGAGGGTCATCATGACGACCTCGTCGTCGACCGAGCCGCCCTGCCCATCGGGGAGCTCGTCGGTGTCGGCGACGAGCGCCACCTGCTCCATGAACTCGTCGACGCGGGTGAACTCGCGGGCATTGCCGACCAATTCGCCGAGGTTCTCGATGCGGCCGTGTGCCTCGACCGTGTCCTCGGCCTCGAGCTCGGCGAGATAGCCCGATCCCTCGAGCCCCAGCTGCAGCACGTCCCCCGGGCCGTACGTGTCGTCGGCCGCCGTGGCGGCGAGACCGTCGAGCAGCTCGACGAACTGAGCGATGCCCCGAACCGCCGGGCCGCTGACACCCGCCTCGTCGGCCCGACGGAGCGCGTCGACGAACGCGATTCCCTCCCCGGCGGCGAACGCATCGAGCTTCGCCACGCTCGCGTCACCGATCCCCCGCTTCGGCACGTTCAGGATGCGCTTCACCGAAACCTCGTCCGACGGATTGACCGTCGCCCGCAGGTAGGCCATGGCGTCCTTGATCTCGCGCCGGTCGTAGAAACGCGTTCCGCCGACCACCTTGTAGGGCACGCCGACGCGGATGAAGGCCTCCTCGAGCACGCGACTCTGCGCGTTGGTGCGATACAGCACAGCCATCTGCCGGTGGTCGAGTCCGTCGTTCTGGCGGAGCGCTCGCGCCGTGGTGGCGACGAACGTGGCCTCATCGCCCTCGTCTTCTGCGTGATACCGCACGATGCGATCGCCGCGTCCGGCGTCGGTCCACAGAGCCTTCGGTTTGCGCGCCACGTTGTGGTCGATCACCGCGTTGGCGGCGTCGAGGATCGTCTGCGTCGATCGGTAGTTCTGGTCGAGGACGATCGTGGTGACGTCGGGGAACGCGTCTTCGAACTGGAGGATGTTGCGCACGTCGGCACCGCGCCACCCGTAGACGCCCTGGTCGCTGTCACCGACCACGGTGACAGCGTGGTGCTCGCCACCGAGGAGGAGCACGATCTCGTTCTGCGCCTGGTTGGTGTCCTGGTACTCGTCGACCAACACGTGCCGGAACCGCTGGCGATAGTGATCGAGGACCTCGCCGTGCTCACGCAGGAGGCGCACCGTGTTGGTGAGCAGGTCGTCGAAGTCCATGGCCCCGGCCTTCTGGAGACGGGCCTGGTACTCGGCGTAGACGTCAGCGTGTTTGCGGTCGAAGATGTTGGCCGCCTCGTCGGCCATCTGCTGGGCCGAGACCAGCTCGTTCTTCTTCAACGAGATGAGCCCGTGCACACCGCGCGGCGTGAACCGCTTCGAGTCCAGTCCGAGGTCGCGAATGACGTACGAGGTGAGCCGCACCGCGTCGGCCGCGTCGTAGATCGAGAACTGGCGCGGGTACCCGAGGACCTCGCCGTGCGCCCGGAGGATCCGCACGCACGCCGAGTGGAACGTGGAGACCCACATGGCCTTGACCACCGGGCCGACGAGGTCGAAGAGCCGCTCGCGCATCTCGGCGGCGGCCTTGTTGGTGAAGGTGATGGCGAGGATGCTCGACGGCGGCACACCCTCGTGGATCAGGTTGGCGACCCGATGGGTGAGGACCCGCGTCTTTCCCGATCCCGCTCCGGCGACCACGAGCAGCGGGCCGTCGGAGTGTACGACGGCGTCGAGTTGGTCGGGGTTGAGGCCCTCGATGAACGGCGATGGTCCCCCGGGCCGACCGGGCGCGACGTCGCGACCGCCGCTCGACCCGGTGCCGGTCGCGTCGACGAGCTCGTCGGCATCGATCACGTCGTCGCCGGGATCGGGCGGGAGCGGGACCTCGTCGGCCGAACGAGGCGCGTGGTCGGCGAAGAGCTGCTCGTCGGACATCTGTCGGCAACTCTAGAGATCGGGTGCGACAGCCCGTGGCTCGCTCGGCCGGGCGGTCGTCGGCGGACCGCGTGGAACCGGCCGCGATCGGGAGGCAGGCGGTCACTACGGTGCGCGCTGTGAGCCAGGAAGCGTCGTCCACGTCCCCCGAACCCGGACATCGGAACGGCCCTCCGTCCGCCCGCACGACGGTGCGGCGCGGCGCGAATCGAGCGGTGTACGCGGCGGATCGCGTGCGCGACATCCTCGCCGCCGGCGTCATCGCCCACGTCGGCGTGAGCACCGACGACGGCCCGATCGTGCTGCCGATGGCGTACGGGGTGCGGGGTGACGGCGAGGCGGCCGAGATGCTGATCCACGGAGCGGTCGCGAACGCGATGATGCGCGCCGGACGCGGTCTCGACGTGTGCGCCACGGTCACGATCGTCGACGGGCTCGTCGTCGCGCGCACGCCGTTCCACAACTCGATGAACTACCGATCGGTGGTCGTCCGTGGCACCGCGACGGCGATCACGGATCCCGTCGAGAAGAACCGGGCGCTCCAGGTCATCAACGACCACGTCGTCGCCATGTGGGACACCGCTCGCCCACCGAGCGACAGCGACCTCAAGAAGACGATGGTGCTGTCGCTCCCGCTGACCGAGGCGTCGGCGAAGATGCGTGACGGCGACCCGATCGACGAGGAGATCGACATGGACGGTCCGTACTGGGCCGGCGTGATCCCGCTCGCGACCACGTGGGGCGCCCCCAAGGACGCCGCCGACCTCCGGGTCGCGACGACACCACCGGCCGCCGTCGCCGCCCTGACCGGTCGATCGGCGCACTGACGCTCCGCGAGCACGGCCCGACTCGCGTCAGCGCATCCCACGAAACCGCCGACATGCGCTGACACGGCATCCGAGCCGTCGGACTCACGTCAGCACAACCCACGAAACCGCTCTCACGAGCTGACGCGAGCTCGTCGACGGCCGGGTCCCGGGAACAGCGGCCGACCGCCTACGGTGACGGGCGTCACGTCGACGACGCCGCCATGGCGCCCGCCCACCGCGAAGGAGGCCCCGTGCCCACCATCGATTCGATCTCCGCCGCTCTCGACGGAGCCGTCGCCGACGGCCACACCGTCGGCACCGTCGGCGTGGTCGCCGACAGATCGGGCGTCGTCCACGAGAGCGCCCACGGGGTCACCCATCTCGGCGGCGACGCGGCCATGGAGCCCGACAACGTCTTCCGCGCCTTCTCGATGACGAAGGCCGTCGGATCGCTCGCCGCCATGCAGCTGGTCGAGGCCGGCCGCCTCGACCTCGACACCCCGGTCGCCGATCTCGTCGACGACTTCGGCACCATCCGGGTCCTCGACGGGTGGGACGGAGAGTCGCCACGACTGCGGCCGCCGGCGACGCCGTGCACGACCCGCCATCTCCTCACCCACACCTCGGGCATCGTGTACGACGTCTGGAACGCCGAGCAGACCAAGTACCTGGCGGCGACCGACGGCATCTCGACCCTTTCAGGTGCACTGGCCTCGCTGCAGTGCTTCCCGATGACGTTCGATCCCGGTACACGTTGGGCGTACGGACCGTCGACCGACTGGGTCGGACGGGTGGTGGAGGCGGTGACCGACGAGTCGATCGACGCCTACGTCCAACGCGAGATTCTCGATCCGTTGGCGATGACGTCGAGTGGCTTCGAACTCTCGACGGTCGCCGATCGCGCGGTGGGAGTCCACGCCAGCACGCCGGACGGGTTCGCCGGCATGGAGATGGACCTCCCGCCGACCCCCGAGTTCTACGGCATGGGCCATGCGATGCACACGACCGGACCCGACTACGCCCGGTTCTGTCGGATGATCCTCGGCGGCGGCGAACTCGACGGGAATCGGGTCGCGTCGTCCGAGACCATCGAAGCGATGTCGGTGAATGCCATCGGCGACCTGCGCGTCGAGCGTCAGCCGACCGCCAACCCGGCCCTCGGCAGCGACATCGAACTCTTCCCGGGGGTCGACAAGACGTTCACGCTCGGCTTCATGCGCAACGAGACCGACATCGACGGGATGCGTCGGGCCGGCAGCCTGTCGTGGGCCGGCGTGATGAACACGCACTACTGGATCGACCCGACCGCCGGGGTCGTCGGCGTGGTGATGATGCAGCATCTGCCGTTCGTCGACGACGCTGCGCTGGCCGCCTACGAGGCCTTCGAGCGCGCGGTCTACGCCGCGACCTGACCTGGGCGAGAGCGGACAGTGTCCGGATCTGGCCCGGGCGGAAG
>JBCDAK010000093.1:0-18020 GCA_039185545.1 Actinomycetota bacterium | reverse complement strand
GTCGATCAACGGCTTCGGCTCGACCGGGCCGTACAGCAGCCGACCCGTGCTCGACCCGGTCATCCAGGGCCTGTGCGGGATCATCGACCGACAGGTCAACCCACAGATCCCGTTCCCCGACATGGTCCGCAACCTCTTCTGTGACAAGTCGACCGCGCTGCAGGCCGCGCAGGCCGTCACCGCGGCGCTCTTCGCGCGGGAGAAGGGAGCCGGCGGTCAGTTCATCGAGATCCCGATGATCGATGCCGGGATGTACATGTTCTGGCCCGACGGGATGATGGACATGACCATGCTCGACGACGACGCGAGCGGTGGGATCCGCCTGGCCACCGTCTACAACCTCACCGAGTGCTCCGACGGCAAGATCGTCTACTTCGCCGCGTCCGACGCGCAGCGCAATGGCGTGTCGGTCGCGCTGGGTCATCCCGAGTGGGCCGAGGACGAGCGCTTCAACTCGATGTTGGCGCTCGCGCAGAACCCGGAGAACTTCGTGTTGCTCGGTGAGATGCTCACCGAGGCGTTCGCGGAGCTCACGTGTGAGGACGCGCTCGCGCGGCTCGTCGAGGCCGACGTGCCCTGCGGTCCGGTCCTGACCGCCGAGGAGTCGATGGTCGACCCGCAGATCGTCCACAACGAGACGCTGATCGAGTGGGAACACCCCGTCGCCGGAACGATCCGCCAGCCGCGGCCCGCGGCACGGTTCTCGAAGACACCGGCCGCGGCCGGTGCGACCGCGTCACTGCGTGGCGGCGACAACGACTCGATCCTCGCCGACCTCGGCCGGTCGGCCGACGACATCACCGCGCTCCGAGAGTCCGGCGCCATCGGGTAGGGGCGCGCCCGACCTGGGCGAATTCGGACACTGTCCGCCTGCGCCCGTGCCAGATGCGGACAGTGTCCGGATCTGGCACGGGCGGAAGCGGACAGCCGGCGGGTCGGCGCCGTCCGGTCCGTTGCGGCGTCGGGGAGCCGGGCAGGATCCGTTGATGCATGCTGCGCTGATCACGGGCAAGGAGACGGTCGAGCTCGTCGAGTTCCCCGACCCCACCCCACCCGACGCCGGGGTCGTCGTCGACATCGCGTTCTGCGGCATCTGCGGAACCGACATCCACGCATTCCAGACGGGCGCTCCGTACAACCCGGCGATCTGCGGTCACGAGTGGTCGGGCACCGTGTCCGCCGTCGGAGCGGGCGTGCGCGACTTCTCCGAAGGTGACCGCGTGGTCGTCGCCGCAGCGCCCGCCTGCGGCGACTGCACGGCGTGTCGCGCCGGCCTCGCCGACCGGTGCGAGACCGCGTTCCTGTCGGCACTCGCCCGCGACGCACTCGCGCCGAAACACGGCGGCTTCGCACCGCGCATCCCCGTCGCCGCCACGCGCGTCGTCCACACCGACTCGGGACTCACCGACGAGCAGGCCGCCCAGGTCGAGCCGGCCACCGTGGCCTTCCACGCAGTGCGCCACAGCGGTCTGCAGCTCGGTGACACCGCGGTCATCCAGGGCGCCGGGCCGATCGGGCTCTCGACGCTGCAGTGGGTGCGCGCCGCCGGCGCGGGTCGGATCATCGTGATCGAGCCGAACACCGAACGACGCGCGATGGCGGCGGCGCTCGGTGCACACGACGTCGTCGAACCCGGCGATCCGGCGTCGAGGCTCATCCGAGAGCGGACGAAGGGTCTCGGCGCCGACCTCGTCTACGAGTGCGTCGGCCGCCCCTGGGCGGTGCAGACCGCGGTCGACCTCGCTCGCCGCGGTGGCGGGATGTGCCTCATCGGCGTCGCCGACTCCGACGCGACCATCTCTCCGATCGCCTGGTTGATCAAGGAGATCCGCATGACCGCCGCTCTCGCGTACTTCCACGAGGAGTTCGACATGGCGATGGGGATGATCGCCGACGGCCGGGTCGAGGTCGAGCCCTTGCACACGTCGACAGCCAGTCTGAGCGGGTTCGCCGATGCCATCGCCGACCTCGCCAGCGGCACGTCTCAGCAGGCGAAGGTTCTCGTCAAACCGACGTGGGACTGAAAAACCTCTGCACTCCGACTCGACGGCGGAATTCATCACCTGATTAGTTTCGGTGAACCACGTCACATCCAGTGGCGTGGGCGACCGTGGCCGGGGGGTCACGGCGATCACGACCCAAGGGGGAACACGTCCATGAGACAACGATCGATCAGTCGATCGAAGCGAGCGGTGGCGCTGCTGTTCAGCGTCGGACTCGTGGTCGCGGCCTGTGGCAGCGACGACGACGCCGAGCCCGCTGACACCGAAGCCGAAGCAGAGCCAGAAGCCGACGAGGAGTCCTCCGACGAGGGCGCCACGGACGAAGAAGAGTCCGACGACGGTGCGATGGACGAAGAAGAGTCCGACGACGGAGCGATGGACGAAGAAGAGTCCGACGACGGCGCCATGGACGAGGAGGAATCCGACGACGGTGGCGAGGCCTCGGGCGAGGCCAACGCGATCTGGGGCGGCCCTCCGGCCGAGCCGGTCGCGGCCGAGGGCGACCCGATCAAGATCGGCGTGCAGAACCTCGAGGGTGACCCCGCCGGGTCCTTCCCCGAGTACTCCGTCGCCGTCCAGGCTGCTGCCGACTACATCAACGCCGAGCTGAACGGGCTCGGCGGTCGTGAGATCGAGATCGAGCTGTGTCCGTCGATCGTGACTCCCGACGATTCCCAGCGATGCGCCAACGAGTTGGCCGCCGAGGGTGTCGACATGGTGCTCTCGACGATCAACTTCTTCGGCAACCACATCGGCATCTACCAGGGCGCCGGCATCCCGGTGGTCGTGGGCACGCCGATCACCATCGCCGACTTCACGTCGCCGGGTGTGTTCTCGATCGGCGCCGGGGGTGGCTGCTTCGGCGTCCACACCGGTCTGGTCGACTTCGCGACCGACGGAATCGAGGAGTTCGAGGGCATCGAGGTGCAGCGCGTCGGTGTTCCGTGGGCCGACACGCCGCCCGGCGTGGTCTGCTACAACGACCTCGAGGCCAAGCCGCTCGATGTCATCAACGGCTCCGAGCCGGGTGACTCCGACCGTGCCGGCTCGAAGCCCGACCTCGAGCACATCGGTGTGCCCATCGCTCCGGCCACGCCCGACGTGACGCCGCAGGCGACCGAAGTCCTCGACTTCGAGCCCGACAGCATCATCTTCTCGGCGCAGGGTGCCGACTGCTGGAACTTCGTCGACGCACTCGGCCGACTCGGCTGGACGCCCGACGAGACCCCGCTCGTGCTCTCGGGTGCGTGCACCGACTTCGATGCACTGGCCGCCGCCGGCGATCTGGCGGTGGGGATCTACCTCACCGGCACCGCCAACGGCCTGTTCACGCCGGCCGACACGCTGCCCGACGGTGAGCACAAGACGTACGTCACCACGTACGCGGAGAAGGCACCCGAGTACGGCATGGACGCGAGCCTCCTGTTCACCGGCTTCGGTAGCCAGGGTTGGTCGTCGATGATGGCGATCTGGCAGTTCGCCCAGGGCATCGACGGTGAGGTCACCGGCCAGGGCATCGCCGACGCTCTGGCGGCGAGCGACGGGTCGACACCGACGTACGGTGCTGCGCCGCTCGACTGCGCCGGTGCTTCCGCTCCCTACGTTTCGGTGTGCTCGCGTGACATCAGCATCCAGCAGTGGAACGGCGAGTTCCTCGAGACGGTCATCGACAGCCTCGATGGCAGTGGTCTCGTGGCGGGCACCGAGCTGCGCCCGGGCTGACCGACATCCGTCGACTGAACACCTGAGTACCTGAGTACCTGAATCGTCCGGCGGGGCCGGGACCAGCGGAGGTCCCGGCCCCGTGGGGCGGGTGACGCCACGGCGTCACCGAACGATCGATCCTCCGCATCTCTCACTGGTCCTCTGGGGGGTTCCACGTGAACGACATCATCTTCCTGCTGCTCGGTGGCCTCGGCATCGGCTCGCTCTACGCGATGCTCGGCGCGGGCCTCGTCGTGTCGTACAAGGGCTCGGGCGTCATCAACTTCGCCCATGGCGCCATGGCGATGTACGGCGTGTTCACCTTCGACACCGCGTGGAACCGAGGTGAGTTGTTCCTCCCGTGGGTCGACCCACTCCCGACGCACACCGTCAACCTGCCGGTCCGGATCACGCTCGACAGCGACGGCTCATGGCCGTTCTTCCCGTCGCTCGTGCTCGCGTTGCTGATGGCCGTGTTCCTCGGCCTCGCCGCCCACTTCCTCGTCTTCCGACCGCTGCGCAACGCAGCGCCCCTCGGAAAGGTCGTCGCGTCCCTCGGTCTCGCTCTCTACCTGCAGGGTGTCGCGCTCCTCAACTTCGGCAACTCCTTCCCGCAACCCCGCTCGGTGGTGCCCGACGAGGTCATCAACAACTTCCTCGGACTCGGCAAGCCGTATTCGCGCATCAACCTCTACGCCGTCGGCTTCGCGATCCTCCTCGGTCTCGCGCTCTGGGCGATCTACCGCTTCACGCGATTCGGCCTCGCCACGCGCGCCGCCGCCGGCAACGAGAAGGGCGCTGTCCTCCTCGGGTACAACCCGCAGGCCCTGGCGGCCATCAACTGGGTCATCGCGTCGACCACCGCCACGCTCGCCGTGATCATCGTCGGGCCCATCCAGGGCACGCTCACGCCGATCGGGCTCACGGCACTCATCGTCCCGGCACTGGCTGCCGCGCTCGTCGGCGGACTCAGATCGGTCCCCATCGCCGTTGCGGGTGGACTCCTGCTCGGTGCCGTCCAGAACCTCCTCGAACTGAAGAGGGCCGACTGGTTCACCGGGTGGCTCGAGTGGTTGCAGAACGGTGTGAGGGACCTCGTTCCGCTCCTCGTCATCATCGGGGTGCTGTTCTTCCGCGGGAAGTCGCTCCCGATCCGCGGCTCGGTCCGCGAGAAGCGTCTCCCGCTGGCACCGATGCCGAAGCGCATCTACGAGCACGCGCTCGTGTGGATCACGGGAGCGACGCTGTTCGCCTTCGTGTTCCAGAACTCGGGGCCACGCACGATCTTCGCCAACGCCCTGCAGCAGGGACTCGTGTTCGCGATCATCGCCCTGTCGCTGGTGATCATCGTCGGCTACACCGGTCAGATCTCGCTGGCGCAGCTCACGTTCGCCGGCATCGCGGCGTTCATCATGGCGCGCATGATGGCCGACGGCATCGGCCGCGGCTCCAACCTCGTGCCGGTCACGGGCCCCGGCCTGCCGTGGCCGATCGCAGCGATCATCGGCGTCCTGGCCGCCGTCGTGGTCGGCGTCATCGTCGGGCTCCCGGCGGTTCGCATCCGCGGCGTGCAGCTCGCCGTGGTCACGATCGCCGCGGCCCTGTCGCTGCAGACGCTGTACTTCTCGAACGACGTGGTCACCCAGCTGCGAGCGGGTGTTCCGGCATTCGTGAAGGATCCGACCTTCTTCGGCACCACCATCGGAGCCCGAAGTGATCGAGGTCTCAACGAGAGACCGGTGTTCGCGTTGTTCACGGTGATCGTGTTGGCGCTGTGTGCGATCGGCATCGCCAACATCCGTCGAACCGGTGTCGGCCGACGATTCCTCGCGGTGCGGGACAACGAGCAGGCGGCGGCAGCTGCGGGGATCAACGTCGCCCGCACGAAGCTCCTCGCCTTCGGGCTCAGCTCCGGCGTGGCCGGCGTCGGTGGTGTGATGCTCGGCTTCAAGCAGGTCGAGGTGTCGTCCGACAACTTCCTCTATCTCGCCAGCCTCGCGCTGCTGGCGTTCGTGTACCTGGCGGGCGTCACGTCGATCAACGGCGCCATCGTCGCCGGCGCGCTGCTCAGCGCCGGTGCGATCTTCACGACCGGGTCGAACTACTTCTTCCGCGAGACCAACATCAGCGACTACATCGTCCCGCTCGGCGGTCTGTCGATCATCGTCACCGCCATCATCCACCCGGGTGGCGTCGTGCCGTTCTTCACGCCGCCCGTCAGACACATGGGCAACTGGCTCGTCGGTGCGATCCCGGGAGCCGAGACGCTCCGATCGAACTACCGCGACAGTCCGAAGTCGCTGATCGTCCGGATCGGGCTCGCCGTGGCCGTGGTCGGCTTCGCCTTCTGGCTGTACAACGCCCAGTTCATCGAGAACGTCTACATCTGGATCATCGTCAGCCTGGCGATCCTGTTCGTCGTGATGGTGGCGTTCGCCCGAGCGATCGGCCCGATCTCGCCCACGTTCGGCGAGGCGGGAGTCGCCTGGGCCAAGAACCTGCGCAACGCCGGTCCGACCCTCCTCGTCGGGTACGTGCTCGGATGGCTGGTGTGGCCGCTCCGGGTCGACACGTACTCGGCGGTGTGGATGCCGCTGCTCGGTGCCTACCTGGCCATCACCCTCCGCTCGATCTACAAGCGGATCCGCGGCACGGCCGAGGTGTTCGAGGAGACCACCATGATGGAGGAGCACCCGCCCGACGACCTGCCGCCCACGTCAGGACCCGAGACCGACCGATCACAACTCGCCAGGGAGGTGGTGTGACATGGCTCTGCTCGAAGCACGAGGCCTCAGCGTCAACTACGGAGGCCTCTACGCCAACAAGGACGTCGACCTCGACTGCCACACCGGCAAACTCGTCGGCCTGATCGGCCCGAACGGCGCCGGCAAGACCACGTTCATCGACGCGATCACGGGATTCACCGCCATCAGCGAGGGCGCGGTCACGTTCGACGGACACGACCTGGCCGGACTCCCTCCCGACAAGCGGGCGCTGCTCGGCCTCACCCGCACGTTCCAGTCGCTCGAATTGTTCGAGGACCTGACCGTGCGCGACAACCTCATGACCGCGGCCGAACGGCCGGCCTGGCACTCGTTCCTCACCGACATCATCATGCCGGGCCGCAACGAACGGCAGTACCGCAAGCAGGTCGACTGGGCGCTCGAGATCATGGGCCTCGAAGACATGGCCGAGACGCTCCCGACCGACCTGTCACACGGCCAGCGAAAGCTCATCGGCGTGGCCCGGGCGCTGGCGGCGAAGCCGAAGCTGGTCCTCCTCGACGAGCCGGCGGCCGGTCTCGACACCACCGAGAGCCAGCTGCTCGGCCAGCGCTTGCGCCAGTTCCTCGACCAGGACATGAGCCTGTTCCTCATCGACCACGACATGGGCCTCGTGCTCAACGTGTGCGACTACATCTACGTCCTCGACTTCGGCAAGATCATCGCCCACGGCACACCGGCCGAGGTCCGCTCCGATCCGATGGTGATCCAGGCGTACCTCGGCGAATCGGCGGGCGAAGCCCAGGCCGCCGAGGGCGCCTCGTTCGGAGCTGCCGCCGAAGCCGACCCGGCCACGACCTGACGGAGACGACATGACCGACACTGAGACCTCCACCACCTCGGCCAACGGCACCGCCGGCGGCCGCCTCGTCGACGTCCGCGGTCTGCACGCCGGGTACGGCGGCATCCCGGTCGTCCGCGACCTCGACCTGCACATCGACGCCGGCGAGGTCGTCGCGCTCCTCGGACCCAACGGGGCGGGCAAGACCACGACGCTGCTCACGATCTCCGGGCTCCTCACGCCGATCGAGGGATCGGTCGACGTCCTCGGTGCGCCGGTCGACGGCGCCAAGCCGCACCTGATCCCGCGACGCGGCCTCGCGCACGTGGCCGAGGACCGATCGCTGTTCTTCGACCTCACCGTCGACGAGAACATCACCCTCGGGCTCACGGGCGACCGTGCCTCGCGCAAGCAGGCGTACGACAAGGCGATGGAGTTGCTGCCGGCCCTGAAGCCGCTGAACAACCGCCTCGCAGGGCTGCTCTCGGGCGGCGAGCAGCAGATGCTCGCCATGGCGCGGGCACTCGTGTCGGAACCGAAGTGCCTACTGGTCGACGAGATGAGCCTCGGGCTCGCCCCGATCATCGTCGAGCGCCTCCTGCCGATCGTCCGCGACATCGCCGACCAGACCGGCTGCGGCGTCCTCGTGGTCGAGCAGCACGTCCACATGGCGCTCGAGGTCGCCGACCGCGGCTACGTGCTGAACCACGGCGAGGTCATGATGTCGGGCTCGGCGGCCGAGCTCTCCTCGAACCGAGCGCTGCTCGAAGCCAGCTACCTCGGCGACGCTGCGCTCCACTGACCGGCCGACCGACCGGCTCGACCCCCCACCGATCCGACCGCTGAGCGCAGAGCGCCACCCGCGCCGCCGATGACGTGAGCACGGTCGTCGTCTTCGCGCTGCTCGGCGTCGGGACCGGCGCGCTGTACGGGGCGCTCGCCGCCGGGATCATCGTCGCCTACCGCGGCAGCGGCGTCGTCAACTTCGCGGTCGGGGCGATGGCGATGTTCACGGCGATCGTCTTCGCCGAGCTGCGCACGTCGGGCGACCTGCTCCTGCCGGTGGTGATGATTCCCGATCGTTGGTCGCTGGGCGACCCGATGCCCACCCTCCCGGCCGCGGTCCTGGCCCTCGCGGTCGGAACCGCACTCAGTGCCACGATCTACCGCTTCGTCATCCGCCCGATGCGGTTCTCTCCGAAGGTCACGATGGTCGTGGCCACCGTGGGGATCACGATCGTTCTCCAGGCGCTGGCCGTCCGCAGCTTCGGGAGTCAGGCGGTCCGCACGCCGTCGTTGCTCCCGCGGGGCACGATCGAGGTCCTCGGCTCCACCGTGCCGGTCGATCGCTTCTACGTCGTGGCGATCGTCCTGCTCATCGCCGTCGTCGCCCGGTTCGTCGAGACGAAGACCATCTTCGGGCTCGCCACCCGCGCAGCGTTCCTCAACGAGAAGGGCGCGATCCTGCTCGGGTTCGATCCGAACCGGTTGGGTCTCCTCAACTGGTTGATCGGGTCGACGATCGGCGGTGTCGTCGGGATCCTCGCCACCTCCCTCGGCGGGATCAACCCGTTCAGCTTCAGCCTGTTCGTCGTGCCCGCGCTCGGGGCGGCTCTGGCCGGTCGCCTCACCTCGATCCCGATCGCGGTGGTCGCCGGCATCGCGATCGGTGCCTTCGAGGCCGTCGCGGTGCACATCGTGGCCCGTCGATGGGTCCCCGACTTCTTCCTCGGCGGCATCACCCAGCTCGTCCCGTTCACGGTGATCGTGCTCGCCATCGCACTGCTCGGCCGCACACTCCCCGACCGCTCCGTGCTCGTCGAGCAGGCCAACACGACCGCGGTGCGCGATCGATTCCGGCCGGCCCTGTGGTGGCCGGTGATCGGCTTGGCGATGTTCGGCGTGCTGTCGTCGGATGCGACCATCCGATTCGCCACGCTGCAGTCGGCGTTCGTGCTGGTCCTCGTCTCGTCGATCGTCGTCCTCACCGGATTCGCCGGCCAGGTGTCGCTCGCGCAGCTGAGCTTCGCCGGCTTCTCCGCCTTCATGCTGTCCCGACTCGACTCGGCGCTCCCGTTTCCGCTCGCGCCGGCAGCCGCCGTCGCGCTCACCGTCGTCGTCGGAACGCTGCTGGGCCTGCCGGCGCTCCGGGTGCGTGGCGTGCAGTTCGCCGTGGTCACGTTCGCCGTCGCCGTGGTCTTCGACGAGCTGCTGTTCCGCAGTCCGAGCTTCGTGGGCACCACCGGGATCGCCACCGTCGAGTCACCGACACTCTTCGGGATCGATCTCGGGATCGCGGGGACCGACCCGTTCCCCTCACGCCGCTTCGGCGTCCTGGTCGTCATCACGGTGACGATCGTGATGCTCGGCGTCCACGTCCTGCGGTCCGGGCCGATCGGCCGTCGGTTCGCCGCCGTACGTGCGAACGAACGGGCGGCGGCGGCCGGCGGCATCAGCGTCACTCGCACCAAGCTCCTCGCTGCGGCTCTCTCGTCGGGCCTCGCCGGCATCGCGGGAGTGATCTTCGCCTACAAGGCACAGACGCTCACCGGTGCGGGGCTCGACGCGCAGGAGGGCCTCGAGCTCCTCGCCCTGGCCTACCTCGGCGGCATCGGATCACTCGCCGGCGCCGTCATCGCCGCCGCGCTCGCTCCGTCGGGTGTCGTGGCCGTCGTGATCTTCGGTGGCGGGTCGTCGATCACCCAGTTCCTGCTCACGGGCCTCGGACTCATCGTCGTCGCGGTCGCCCTTCCCGACGGGCTCGCCGGCATCGGTCGGTCGATCCGTCGTCGAGTCGGCGACGCAATCGGTCGCCCGGTCGAGGTCGACGAGACGCGCGACGCCCATCCGTGGACGCATCGTCCGTCGGTCGCGACGCGATCAGGCGATGAGACGACGGGACTGGGGGGCGACGACCCCGACCCCGCTCCGGCGATCTCGTGGATCACCGCGGACGACGACTGAGCAGCGTCAGAGCCGGCGGGTCGACGGGTCCGGCGGGAGAGGCCGGACCAGCCGGTTGTGTAACACGGCGATGATCGAGTCGACCGCGCGCCGGTGTCGAGGTGGGTCCTCGGACACGCCCTCGGTGAGACCGACGAGGATCAGCATCACGAACTCGCGGACGAGGTCGCGGTCTTCGGTGGCGATCTCGCCGGTGCGGACGCCGCACTCGACCATGTTGAGGAAGAAGCGGTCGCCGACGGAGTTCGACGGTCCGAGACGCTTGCGCACGTCGGGATGGCGGCGCGCGTCGGACCGGACGATCCCGACGAATCGGGCGAGCGACGGATCTTCGTGGTTCAGATCGTGGGCCTCTTCGAGCACCGCTTCGAACTTGCCGATGAACGTCTGCTCGCTCGCCTCGGCCTTCTGGAAGCGCTCGTAGATCTTCTCCTGCATGTCCTCGTAGACGGCGCAGTACAGGTCGAGCTTCGACTCGACGTAGTGGTACAACGCGCCGCTCGTGAGGCCGGCCTCGGCGGCGAGATCCTTGTTGGTGACGCCGCCGTATCCCCGCTCGGCGAAGAGGCGCCGCGCGACATCGAGGATGGTCCGACGGGTCTCGGCGGAGTCGGTGGCGCGCGGCCGACCGCGCCGCCGTGTCGAGACCTCGGCCGTACTCATCACATCAGTATGCCGATGTGCACTTCCTCTTTCGGTAGCGGAGAGTCGACATGGCACTGACAGTGGCGACGGCGGTTCGGCGGGATGCCGTCCGGTCAGTGACGGATGGCGGTCGTCTCCGACACCTGCCCTACCATCATCACGTTCGAGGGGCGAAGGCGTGGCCGATCACAGGTCGGTCACTCGGGTCGAACGGTCCAACGGTGGGAGAGTGAAAGGCGCGAGAAGTGGGACGAGCTCGGTCCCGGACGGTTCTGTTGGCGGCGGTCGTCCTCGCCGCATGCGGCGGCTCGACCGATGTCGCCGACGACGCGGACACGCCGGGTGTCTCTGCCTCGGTGGCGGCCGCCGACGACGCCGACAGCACGACCTCCGACGAGACCGGCGGATCGGTCTCCGCCGAGGACGACGGCGAAACCGGCGCGTCCGACGAACTCATCGGTGACGACCTCCTCGACGGCAGCGCCGTGAGCGGCGACTTCCCGTTCGACGGCGCCACCGTCACGGTGCTCGATCTCGGACTCGGTGCGTACGGCATCGACCGGACCACGGGCGCCTCGGCCGCGTACACGCTCGACGCCACCGACGCGGCGGGGGGCGACGAGGCCGCCGGGAGCGACGACGCCGGTCCGGGGCTCGCCGGCGACGAGTGGTTCACCGAGCGGACGTCCGATCCGATCTCCGACGGCGAGGTCGTCTACAGCATGCTGCTTCGTCAGGCACCCGACTTCGTCGCCGTCGAGGAGGTCGCACTCGGCAAGCTCGACCCGGCCACCGGCATCGTGCGCGTGGTTCGTGAGTTCGGCCCCACGCGCCCCGACGACGCCAGCACGGACACCACCCGGTGGGATCTGATCGGGGCCGGTGGTGGCCGACTGTGGGTCGAGCGCGAGGCCGTCATGGGTGACGAGCGAGTCCGCCGCTTCGTCTCGATCGACGCGCTGTCCGGCGACGTCCTCGGTGAGGTCGATCCCACCTACGAGTTCGAGACCGACACGGCGTCGTGCGCCGGCGAGGCACGAGCGCTCGCGGTCGACGACGGCGGCAACCTCGTGGTCGAGGTCGACGGCGCTCCGGCCACGGTCGGTGAAGGTGGCGAGTTCGTCACCCAGTTCGAGCCGTGCGACGACCCGCTGTTCGACGTGGGCGCCACGATCGCCGTGTCGGAACGAGCGGCGTTCACCGTCCTCGGTGATGGTCCACCGATTCCACCGGACGAGCTCGACCGGCTCTACGACGTCGAGCCGCGGATCGTCGGCGGTGCAGCGGTCGTCGACGACACGACGGTGTCGTGGGTCTTCTCGTCGACGCGCACCGTCACGACGGGAGACGGCGAATCGGTCACCGCCATCATCGGCGGACTCGCGACCGTCGACCGGACCACCGGCGAGCTCCAGATGACGTCGCTCGGCGACCGGATCGGCACGATCGTCGACGGCGGCGACGAACCCGACACGATCACCGCGCTCACCGACGTCGACCTCCACCGCACCGGAGACACCGTGTGGATCCTCGATCGCCGCGAGGACGGGGTCCTCTTCCGGGTCGACGTCGCCGAAGCATCGGTCGCAGCGAACGAGATCCCGCTCGATCCGGTCGGCATCGAGCCACACCCCGACGCCGGCGACGGCCCGCGTGGGACCTCTGGCGAAGGCTCTCGCTACACCCGGGCCACCATGGTCACGAGCGATCCCGACGGCGTGTGGCTCGACGTGAGCCGCTTCACCATCACCGAGGACGACGCCGAGGGACGTTCCGCATCGGGACCGTCGTACGTCGACCAAGTCGATCCGGACACGGGAGACGTGGTCCGCTCGATCCCCGAATCGGACCTCACCGGCATCGAACTCTGAGCGGCTGAGAGGGCAGACGGGGTCTCCGTCGCCCGGTGGGAGAAATGATCGGGCGGTTGATTACGGTCCGACCCGTCCCGTGCACTCGGCGAATCGCCGCGCCGCGGGGCATGCACCGCCACCAGATCGAAGAGGGGAAACACCATGGATCTCGGACTCGCCGGCAAGAAGGCACTGGTCACCGGCTCCACCAAGGGTCTCGGGCGCGCCGTCGCCGAGACGCTCGTCGCCGAAGGCGCGTCGGTCGCCATCTGTTCGCGGACGGAGGACGACGTCAACGCCGCCGTCGAGGCGATGTCGGCCGGCGCATCCGGCACCGTCGTCGGCTCGGTCTGCGACGCCGCCGACGGTGACGCCGTTCGCGCCTGGGTCGCCTCGTCGGCCGAGGCGCTGGGCGGCATCGACGTGTACGTCCACAACACCTCGGGCAAGCCGGCCCGCTCGTTCGACAAGTGGCAGAACAACATGGACATCGACCTGATGTCGCTGATCCACGGTGTCGACGCGGCCAAGGAGGCTCTCGCCGACGGTGGAGGGTCGCTCGTGTCGATCGGCACCACGGCCACCATGGAGCACTTCGGCTCCGGGTCGGGCAGCTACTCCGCGTTCAAGGCGGCGGTCACCAACTGGACGCTCGGTCAGGCTCAGGTGCTCGGCGCACAGGGCGTGCGCTGCAACGTCGTGTCGCCCGGGCCGATCTTCGTCGAGGGCGGCGACTGGAACATGATCAAGGACAACATGGCCGAGTTCTACGCCGCCACCGAGAAGACACACCCCGGCGGGGCGCTCGGCGAGCCGCAGGACGTGGCCAACGCCGTCGCGTTCCTCGCCGGCGACGCCGCCAAGCACGTCAACGGCGTGAACATCACGGTCGACGGCGGCTTCGTCAAGCGCGTCAACTACTGATCGGTCGAGCGATGAGCACCGACACTGCGACCGTCACCCGTGTCACCGCCACCCTGGTCGCGGGAGGCCTGTACCACGACATCGACTTCGCCCGGCTCGAACTCCTCAAGCTGCTCGCCGAGCACGACGACGTGCGGGTGCGGGTGCAGCCCGACTTCGAGGACTACGACGCGATCGTCGAATCCGACTTCCTCGTGTCGTACACCAGCGACGTCCGTCCGTCCGAGGAGGCCCAGAAGGCGATCCGGGCGTGGGTCGAGGGCGGCGGCAGGTGGGTCGCGCTCCATGGCACCAACGCTGCGCTCGACGTCGGCATGCCGAACGGTGTCGAGGCGCCGCGCTGCCTGCCGCTCTGGATGGACACGCTCGGCAGCCAGTTCATCGCTCACCCGCCGATCCAGCCCTATCCGGTCGAGGTCACCGCTCCCGACCACTGGCTCGTCGAGGGCATCGAGCAGTTCGAGACCGATGACGAGCTGTACCTGTCGGAGTATCACGACCGCGATCAACTCCAGGTTCTCCTGCACACGACCTGGTCGGGTGAAGCGAAGGGCTTCGCCGAGCACGACTGGTCACTCGAGACGGTCGGCACCGACCATCACCCGATCGTGTACATCCGCCCGCTCGGCGAGGGAGCCGTGCTCTACAACACCCTCGGGCACGCCCGCGGCCACTACGACATGGTCCCGCTGATGGACTACTACCCCCGCGTCGAGCGCTGCGCGTGGGAGCACTCCGAGTACCACGAGCTCCTGCGCCGCAGCTTCCGCTGGGCCCGCGGCGAGACCTCCTGATCAACGACCCACCCACGGAGAGAGATGGAACTGACGACCGAGACACAGCTCGACCTGCACCGCCGCATGGTGCGGATCCGGTTGTTCGAGGAGGCGGCCGGTCGGCTGATGGAGTCGAACCGACTGCCCGGCTTCCTGCACCTGTACGTCGGCGAAGAGGCCGTCGCAGCCGGTGTGTGCGGCAACCTCAGCGACGAGGACCAGATCACGTCGACCCACCGAGGCCACGGCCACCTCGTCGCCAAGGGCGGCGACTTCAACCAGATGATGGCCGAGCTCATGGGCAAGGCGACGGGCTACAACAAGGGCAAGGGTGGGTCGATGCACATCTGCGACCTCGACCTCGGGATGCTCGGCGCCAACGGCATCGTGGGTGCCGGATCGCCCATTGCGGTCGGTGCAGCCCTCGCGAACAAGTACAAGAAGAACGGCAACGTGGCGGTCGCCTTCTTCGGTGACGGCGCCACCAACATCGGCGCCTTCCACGAGGCGGCCAACATGGCCTGCGCTCTGCACCTGCCGATCGTCTTCGCCTGCGAGAACAACGAGTACGGCGAGTTCACGCCCCGCGACAAGACCATGGCGATCACCGACATCGTCGACCGCGCCGCCGGCTACGGCATGCCCGGCGTGATCTGCGACGGGATGGACGTCGTGGCCGTCTACGAGGCGGCGGGCGAGGCGGTCGCCCGCGCACGCGAGGGTGGCGGTCCGGCACTCATCGAGGCGAAGACGTACCGCTTCTACAACCATCACGGTGTGCAGAACCTCGGGCTCAAGTACCGCACCGACGACGAGGTCGCCGAGATGAAGAAGAAGGACCCGATCTTCACCTTCGAGGACCGCATGATCGCGGCGGGCACGACGGATCGCGCCACGGTCGACGCCGTGTGGGACGACCTCCGCGCACAGATCGATGCGGCGATCGAGTTCGCCGACGAGAGCCCCTTGCCCGACGCGAGCCAGATCACGGAAGGCGTTTACACGTGACCGAGTCACGCAAGCTCCCGTACGTGGCGGCGTTCAACGAGGCCGTCGCCTACGAGATGGAGCACGACCCCGACGTGTTCTGCGCCGGCGAGGACATCGGCGCCTTCGGCGGCGTGTTCCAGACCTATGCCGGCCTGCAGAAGCGGTTCGGCGAGGAGCGCTGCTTCGACACCCCGATCTCCGAGCAGGCGATCATCGGTCTCGGAGTCGGAGCCGCCGTGTCGGGGCTCCGCCCCATCGTCGACCTCATGTTCATGGATTTCATGTGCGTGGCGATGGACCAGATCGTCAACCAGGCCGCCAAGTTGAAGTACATGTTCGGCGGTGAAGCCGTGCTCCCGCTCACGATCACGCTCGCCGGGGGCGCCGGTCTGTCCGCTGCGGCGCAGCACAGCCAGAGCCTCGAGGCGATCCTCTGCCACATCCCGGGCCTCAAGGTCGTCTACCCGTCGAACCCCTACGACATGAAGGGCCTCATGACCTCGTGCATCCGCGAGGACAACCCGACGGTCATGATCAAGCACAAGCGGCTGCTCGGCATGGCCGCCGAGGTTCCGGAGGAGTCGTACGTCGTCCCACTCGGCGAGGCGAAGGTCACCCGAGAAGGCGCCGACGTCACCGTGGTCGCGTGGGGTCGCATGGCCAACGAAGCGCTCGACGCCGCCGAGAAGCTCGCCGACGACGGCATCGACTGCGAGGTCATCGACCCGCGCACGCTCCAGCCGCTCGACACCGACACCATCGTCGAGTCGGTGCGCAAGACCAACC
Organism: Actinomycetota bacterium; assembly: GCA_039185545.1. GTDB lineage: Bacteria > Actinomycetota > Acidimicrobiia > Acidimicrobiales > Ilumatobacteraceae > Ilumatobacter_A. The sequence goes on along the minus strand of JBCDAK010000093.1, from coordinate 1,811 downwards.
GGGCGATCATCGTGCACGAGGCCGTGCGGTTCGGCGGGTTCGGAGGCGAGGTCGCGTCGCAGATCCAGGAGTTCGCGTTCGATCATCTCGACGCTCCGGTCGCCCGGGTCGCCGCACCGTTCACGCCGGTGCCCTTCAGCCCGGCTCTCGAACAGCACTACCTGCCCAGCGCCGCGTCGATCGCCGACGGGATCCGCGACGTCATGGCTCGACCGGGCGCGGCCGCCTGACCACCACGACACCGATGTCCGACGCCACGCTCCCCTCCTCGGGGACCGTCGGCGTGATCGTGAACCCGGTCGCCGGGAAGGACATCCGGCGACTCACGGGTGGCGCTGCCCACACACCCGACACCACCAAGATCGGGATCGTCCACCGCGCCATCGTCGGCGCGATCGAGTCGGGCGCCCGCTCGATCCTCGTCGCCGACGACCCGCATCGCCTGGGACGTCGTGCCGTCGAGTCGATCGAGGTCCTCGGTGCCGACGATCTGCCGGTCGACATCGAGTTCCTGTCGGGCCACGTCGGCGGCGGTCGGGACGACACGGTCGCCGCGGCGGCCGAGATGCGTCGCCGACGAGTCGACGTCGTCATCGCGCTGGGAGGCGACGGGACGTGCCGCGACGTCGCGACCGGCTGGCCCGACGTCCCCCTCATCGCCATCTCGACCGGCACCAACAACGTGTATCCGCGAGCGCTCGATGCGACCACCGCGGGTGTCGCCGCCGGCCTCGTGGCGTCCGGCTCGGTCGAGCGGGAACGTGTCGCGCAGCCGACCAAACGGATCGTCGTGCGCTTGGACGGCGCCGAGCGGACCGAGGACGTCGCCCTCGTCGACCTCGCCCTCGTCGAGGGATCGTTCGTCGGTGCTCGCGCCGTGAGTGACCCGGGCGCGGTGCGATCGATCCTCGCCGCTGTCGCCGAGACCGCCACGACCGGCCTGTCGAGTGTGGCCGGGCGCGCCGCCCCCCTCGACCGCCACAGCCGAGGTGGCGTCGAGATCATGCTCGTGCCACCGGCCGACGACGTGCGTTGCATTCGCGTCCCACTCTCCCCGGGTCGGTTCGAGTCGGTCGGGATCGAACACGTCCGGCGGCTCGTCGACGGCGAGCCGGTCGAGTGGCACGGTCCCGGCGTCCTCGCGTTCGACGGCGAGCGTGACCTGCCGATCGGCCCCGACGCCACCGTGGTCGCCCACGTCGAGCGCACCGGACCGGTGTTGATCGACGTCGAGTCGGCCGTCACCATCGCTGCACTCGACGGTCGATTCGACCGTCCCACCCCCTGCGTCGTCGCATCCGGCGCCTCCGTCAGTCGAGAAGGAGACCCACATGCCCGCTGACTTCCAGATGCCCAAGCTCGGCCTCACCATGGAGGAGGGCACGATCGTCGAGTGGCTCGTCGGCGACGGCGACGAGATCACCGAAGGCTCGGCCGTCCTCGTCATCGAGACCGACAAGACCGAGACCGAGGTCGAGGCACCGATCTCGGGCCGCATCCGACCCTCGGGTGCGGTCGGCGACACGTTCGCGTGCGGTGAGGTGATCGGCACCGTGTACGTCGACGGCGAGGACGTTCCCGACGGTCCCACCCCGACCGGTGGCGGCGCGCCGTCCGGACCTCCGCCGGAGGAGACCGCTCCCGACGTCGCGGCACCGTCGGCGGCCACCCCTGCGCCGGCCGCTCCCGCGGCGGCCGCCGTCGCCACCACGTCGACCGGACGGGTGATCGCCTCTCCGAACGCCCGTCGCGTGGCGGCCGAGCTCGGGGTCGACATCTCGACCGTCGCCGGGACCGGGCCGGGCGGACGG
>JBCDAK010000092.1:0-18210 GCA_039185545.1 Actinomycetota bacterium | reverse complement strand
GGTGACGGGGAGCGCAGCGGCCGTGCGTTGGGCCTCGACGCGGGCGGCGTCGGCGAAGTCGGTGCCCGATGACGCGTAGAGGATCGCCCGTGACGAGTTGACGACGAGGCCGCGCCCGTCGGCTGCCGCGCCGTGTTCGACCACCGTCGCCGCGTCGCCGCCCTGCGCACCGACGCCGGGCACGAGCAGCGGCAGGTCGCCGACGATCGAACGGACGTCGGTGAGCTCGGCCGGATACGTCGCTCCGACGACGAGGCCGAGATCACCCATCGCCGACCACTCGTCGGCCGCCCGCCGGGCCACGTGCTCGTACAGCGGTCGGCCGTCGGCGACGAGGCTCTGCAGGTCGTCGCCGCCCGGGTTGCTGGTGCGGCACAGCAGGATCACGCCACCGCCGTCGGGGTTGTGCCGCGTGTCGAAGAACGGCTCGATCGAGTCGCCGCCGAGGTACGGGTTGACCGTGACGGCGTGTGCGCCGTACCGGCCGAACGCCTCACCGGCGTACTGGGCGGCGGTCGAGCCGATGTCGCCCCGCTTGGCGTCGAGGATCAGCGTGACGTCGGGATAGGTCTCGCGGACGTACGAGCAGATCCGCTCGAGAGCGGCCTCGGCACGCTGCGATGCGAAGTAGGCGATCTGCGGCTTGAACGCGCACACCAGATCGGCGGTGGCGTCGACGATCGCGCGGCAGAAGCGCTCGGTCGCGTCGGGCCGTCCGTCGATGCCGTCCGGGTAGCGAGCGGGGTCGGGGTCGAGCCCGACGCACAGCATCGAGCCGCTCGCCTTCCACGACCGGTCGAGTTGATCGTGGAACCCCATCGAACGGCGAGCGTACTCGCCGACCCGATCAGAGACCGGTGAGGTTCATCGCCTGCGGGCCCTGGTTCGGGGTGTTGGTGCAGGTCCACTCGCCGCCCGGCGCCTGACCCCAGAGCAGGTCGAGGCACCGTCCGAGCGCCTGCTGGCCGAAGGCGTTCGGATGAACGCTCTCCTGGATGTCGCCCTGCAGGATCCCGGTGCCGACCCAGCGCGTCCACTCGGACGTCGCCGGGTTCGGTCCGCCCCGCCGTCCGGGTCGGTCGGCCGTGACCGAGCAGTTCTCGTTGCCCTGGAACGCGTCGCGTTGATCGAGGAACTCGGCGCCGTTGGCGGCGGCGACCGACCGGAGGTTGTCGGCGATCTGATCGACGAGCGAGTCGCGTGCCCACGTGGCGTCGGCGTCCCAGAACGGACATCCGCCCGTGTCGAGCCGCGACCAGCCCGACTCGGAGAAGCGGATCTCGGATCCTCGGGGGATGGGGGAGGGGTACGAGACGACGACGAGCCGGTAGTCGGAGTCGGTGAATCCGGCTCCGGCCATCGACGACCGGATCGCGTCGATCGACGCGTCGACGCCGGCCATGGCCGCGGGCATCCGGGCGTCGACCAGCGGCTGCACGTCGTCGTTGCAGAGGTTGGGTGCCCACGACGGCGACGTCGACCACGAGATCGTGCATTGGATGATGATGTCCTGGAAGCCGAGGTCGTTGCCGCCGATCGACAGGACGACCATCTCGACGTCGTGAGAGGCGGCGACACCGGCGAGCTGGTCCGCCTGTGGCGCCTCGCCGTTCCGCGGTGTGTCGACGATGTTCCCGGTGGCGGCGCCCGAGCAGGCGAGGTTGATCTTGGTCTGGACCGGAATCGAGTTCGACAGGATCGGGGCGACGTCGCTGCGGTGGCAGCCGTTCGACGCGGTGGCGCCGTAGACGGCCTCGACGTCGTAGCGCCATCCGAACCATCCACTGCGTCGATACGCACGATCGGTCCCGCGCCGCGACGCCCAGGCGCTGTTCGCGTTGCCGGCCCACCGTCCTGCTTCGCCGGAGATGAAGCTGTCGCCGAGCGACACGATGGCGGTGGGTCCGCTCCCGGGTGACGCCGCCACGGGCGTCGAGCCGTGCGTGACGATCGGGATCGAGACGGCGGTGAGTGCCGCCAGGGCGGCGATGGCGATCCTCTTCGACCTGGGCCTCGTCGACATGGCGAGCAACCTAGGTGGTGACCGGGGTCACGTCGACCGAATTGTGATGCGGGACCCGCTCACCATGCGCCGGTGCCGGGCTCACCCTTGTAGGGCCCGACGATCTCGTCGGTGACCCATCCGCCGTAGAAGCCTCCCGCCTGAGGGCGGACCACCTCGTCGTCGATCCGGCACTCGATCTTGGCGGGGTAGAAGGCGAGGTGTCCGGCGATCGAGAGGAACTCGGGAAACGGCTCGGGGTAGTCCCATCCGATCGGCTCGCCGGGCTGATCGCGCAGCGCCCAGTAGCGGGCGCGACCCTTCCACTCGCACATCGACGCTCCGGGTGCGACGACGAGTCGATCGGTCCGGACGTCGTCGGCGGGGACGTACACGGTGGGCGGACTGGCGGTCTCGAGGATCCGCACCGCTCGGGTGGTGTCGGCCAGTGGATCGCTCGGGTCGCCGATCACCACACGGCGGGGGTCGGCGACGATCGCCGGCGGGCGCGGATAGTCCCACACCGACTCCTGGCCGGGACCCGGCTCGACCGCGCCGTCGGGCCGGCGGGCGCCCGTGTTGGCCCATTTCCCGCGGGCCGCGACGACGTCGGGCGTCGGCTCGCTCACTCGACTGTGATCGCAGCGGTCGGGCAGAGGTCAGCGGCCTCGTTGACCATGTCGGCCAGATCGGGGCCGGGCTCCTCCTGGAGGATGTAGAGGAACCCGTCGCTGCGGACCTCGAACACCTCGGGGCACACCTGCATGCACGCGCCGGTCGAGGCACACAGATCGAAATCGACGGTCACCTTCATCGGATCTCCCCTCTCAGGACTTCGATCGACGGTAGCCGTCGGCCTCGGCCGCGTCGGAGTCGACGTAGCACCGCTCGGCCTTGGTCCGTTCGTAGAACCGGCCCTCGGGCACGTGGTAGATCCCGGAGTTGTCGTTCGCCTTGATGGGGTGGGTGATCGGACACGTGCCGTCGTCGTCGGGCTCGATCCACGTCGCCGCGGGGTCCGGCTCGGGCACCGCGGCGAATCCCTGGATCTCGGTGTCGGACGATGGTGTCTCGGCTGCCGTCGGCTCGGCTGCCGTCGGCGTCTCGTCGGTCGTCGGGGTGTCGGACGTCGGCGTCGGCTCGAGCGGCGGCCATTCGGCGGGACCCGGTGCGGCCGGCGTGGTGCGGTCGCGCCAGTACGACCAGGCCGCGCCGCCCACGGCTCCGATGAGCAGCAACCAGAGCGATCGGCGGAGCGCGGTGGCGAGGGCGTTCATCGGGGCGAGCGTACCCACCGCCGGTCGGTGGGTGGTCGACCGCCACGGTGCCCTGATCGGCCGTCGGGTCCGGAGTCCGGTTCAGCTCCCGCTCAACTGGTGGTCGTCTGCCGTTCGAACGCGGCGAGCACGGCGCGCAGTGACGCCGTGGTGATGTTCGAGCTGCGGCCCACGCCCCAGCGGACGTCTCCTCCGCCGCGCACGGTCTCGAGGTAGGCGACCGCCGTGGTGTCGGCGCCCTGGCCGATGGCGTGCTCGGCGTAGTCGAGCACGTCGAACTCACCGCCGACCCGGTCACCGAAGGCCTCGATGAGTGCCTCGACGAACGCCTCGACGGGGCCCTCGCCCTCTCCACGGATCGAGTGCGCCTCACCGTCGACGTCGAGCTGTGCCTGGATCGTGGTCCGTCCCGAGTCCTCCGTCGACGACGTGTTGAGCTCGTGGGAGCGCAACACGAACGTGGGCGTCTCGGGCAGGTACTCGGCCTGGAACCGATCCCACATCACGCCGGGTGTGATCTCGGTGCCCGAGTCCTCGGTGACGTTCTGGATCGTCTTCGAGAACTCGATCTGCAGCCGGCGGGGGAGATCGAATCCGTGTTCGGTCTTCATCACGTAGGCGACGCCGCCCTTGCCCGACTGGCTGTTGACGCGGATCACCGCCTCGTACGACCGGCCGACGTGCTTCGGGTCGATCGGCAGGTACGGGACGGCGAACATGTCGTACTCGCCGGTCTCGGGATCGCGCTTCGCGTCGAGGGCGTCGATGCCCTTCTTGATGGCGTCCTGGTGCGAGCCCGAGAAGGCCGTGTACACGAGGTCGCCGACGTAGGGATGACGCGGCCCGACCGGCAGCCGGTTGCAGTACTCGGCGACGCGGCGCAGCTTGTCGATGTCGCTGATGTCGAGCTCGGGATCGACGCCGTTCATGAAGAGGTTCATCGCGAGGTTGACGACGTCGACGTTGCCCGTGCGCTCGCCGTTGCCGAAGAGGGTCCCCTCCACGCGGTCGGCGCCGGCCATGACGCCGAACTCGGCGGCCGCGACTCCGCAGCCGCGGTCGTTGTGCGGATGGAGCGACACGATGACCGACTCGCGGTCCTTGATCGTGCGACCGAACCACTCGATCACGTCGCCGTAGACGTTGGGGGAGTAGCACTCGACGGTCGCCGGCAGGTTGAGGATGATGCGCTCGTCGGGCGTCGGTGCCACGACGTCCATCACCGCTTCGCACACCTCGATCGCGTACTCGGGCTCGGTGAGCGTGAAGCTCTCGGGGCTGTACTCGTAGCGGATCTCGGTGCGGGTGCCGTCGGCCCGATCGGGCATCGCCAGCTCGGCGGTCTTGCACATCTTGGCGCCCTCGATGGCGATCTGCTCGATGCCCTCCTTGGACTGACCGAAGACCACCTCACGCTGGAGCGGGTTCGTCGAGTTGTAGAAGTGCACGATCGCCCGCGGCGCTCCGACCAGTCCCTCGTACGTGCGCTCGATCAGCTCGGGACGGCACTGCACGAGCACCTGGATCCACACGTCGTCGGGGATCAGGTCCTCCTCGATGAGCTGGCGGAGGAAGTCGAAGTCGGGTTGGCTCGCCGACGGGAACCCGATCTCGATCTCCTTGAAGCCCATCGCCACGAGCTCGGTGAACATGTGCAGCTTCCGGGCGGGGTCCATCGGGTCGATGAGCGCCTGGTTGCCGTCGCGGAGGTCGACCGAGCACCAGGTGGGGGCGCGGTCGATGACGACGTTCGGCCAGGTGCGGTCCTCGAGCACGATCGGGACGAACGGTGCGTACTTCTCGAACGGCATGGTTCGGGGGGTGGCGGGTTGCGGTGGCATGCGGGTCTCCATCGGAGTGGGTGACGGCGATCGTCGGGAAGGACAGTCGGCAGCGGGCCGGAAAACGAAAGAAGCCTCCGTCCCCGTGGGGCGGAGGCTGCGGGCGAGCGCGGGTATGTGACGCTCGCCCTACGTAAGGAGGAGCAGTTCGTTGCGCATCGGGGCGGGACGCTATCACGAGGTTCCGCTCGTGCGCCAGCGTGAACGGTACGCTGGCCCTCCACATGACGAGCGAACAGGCGCGACGGGGGTCCCGTCGCCGGCGCAGGTCGCGCCGACCCTCCGGTTCGGGTGATGACGGAGATGCCGATCGCGGCCACGTCAACACGTCGAATCTCACCACGACCAACATCCTCCCTCCCGTCGATCCGCCGACCGGATTCGCCGATCTCGGCGTGCCCGAGCGCATCGACGTCGGGCTCGCCGCCTGCGGTTTCGCCCAGCCGTTCAACATCCAGACCGAAGCGATCCCCGTCGCCATGGGCGGCGACGACGTGTGCGGCCGAGCGAAGACCGGGTCCGGCAAGACCCTCGCCTTCGGCGTGCCGATGCTGGCCCGCATCACCGATTCGGCCGAGCCGAGCCGTCCTCTCGGACTCGTGCTCGTGCCCACCCGCGAGCTGGCGGTGCAGGTCGCCGAGGTGCTCCAACCGGTCGCCACGCACGCGGGGATGACGGTGCTCCCGGTCTATGGCGGCGCGTCGCGACACCATCAGATCGACGAGCTCGCGAAGGGCGTCGAGATCGTGATCGCCACGCCGTTGCGGCTGATCGATCTCATCAAGTCGGGCGAGGTGACCCTCGACGCGTGTGAGATCGTCACGCTCGACGAGGCCGACCGCATGGCCGACGACGGCTTCACGCCGCAGGTCGAGTGGATCCTCCGCCACTGCACGGGTCGCAACCAGACGATGCTGTTCTCGGCCACGCTCGACGGCGACGTCGGCCACCTCATCCGTGCGTACATGACCGATCCGAAGACGGTGGCCATCGACGAGGCGACCGACACGGTTGGCACGATGCACCACCTCTTCCTCGCGATCCACCACATGGATCGCGACAAGGTGATCGGTTCGATCTCGCGCGGGATCCCGAAGATCGTCGTGTTCTGCCAGACGAAACGCACGTGTGACCGGGCGACCGACAAGTTGCAGGACCTCGGGATCGACGCCCAGGCGCTGCACGGCGACATGCAGCAGAAGTCCCGCGAGCGCACGTTGCGGAGCTTCGCCGAGGGCAAGCTCCAGGTGCTGGTGGCCACCGACGTGGCGGCCCGCGGCATCGACGTCGACGACATCGGTGCGGTCATCCACTACGAGCCGGCCGGCGACGTGAAGGATTACCTCCACCGTTCGGGCCGTACGGCACGCGCCGGACGTGACGGCTGGGCCATCACGCTCGCCGAGTACAACCAGCACACGCAGGTCCGCATTCTGCAGCGGATGATGCGGATGGAGCCGACGAAGCCGGTCGAGGTGTTCTCGAACGACCAGCGTCTGGTCGATCTGCACTCGTTCGGCGAGGACGTGCGACACGCCGACTGAAATCTTGTAATCAAGTAATTGCGGCTAGGGTGAAGTCATGACCGACACCACCGACTCCGCCATCGAGTCCTGGCTCCGCGGGCGCTTGCCCGAGGAGTGGACCGCCGTCTCCGACCCCACGATCGCGATCGACCGCGACGAGATCACGATCACGGTCGCCGTCACGCCGCCCGAACTCCCCGACGACGCGTCCGAGGCCGACCGTGCCGAGGCGATCGACGGCCGCATCACCGGCTTCCGTGAGGACACCCGCGACCGCCGCGTCTCCATCGCCCGCGATGCCGAACACCGATTCGAGCGCAAGGTCTCGTGGGCCGTCACCGTGGGCGAGCGCACCGAACTCTTCACGCACGTCGCCGCGCCGGCCATGACGCGGCTCCGCCAGCCCGAGCGCCAGGTCCTCGACACGCTGGTGGCCGCGAACGTCGCCCGATCCCGCGCCGATGCACTGGCCTGGTGCGTCCGACTCGTCGGCCGCAATCTCGACGAGTGGCTCGGTGAGTTGCGCGACGCGATGGCTGCGGTCGACGACGTGCGCGCCAAGGGCCCCGACGCCGCCTGACGCGCAGGTCCGGACGGCGAGATCGTCGCTCAGCCGCCGGTCAACGGTCCGGCGATCTCGCCGAGCAGGCCGATCCGCTCGGTCTTGTGGCCGTTGGCCGGCAGGTTGAGTGTCAGGCCGTCGATCCCGGCATCCATGCTCGCCTGGAGGGCTTCGCCGACGGTGTCGGGGTCTCCGTACACGAGGATCCCCTTGACCATCTCGATGACGTCGGAGTTCCAGCCCTTCGCCTCGGCCATCTCGACGAGGTCGGCCTCGGCCTCCTCCATGGTGGGGGCCACGCAGACCATCTGCATGGCGGTCACCGTGACCTCACTGCGGTCGCGGCCGAGTCGCTCGCAGTGCCCGGCGAGGGCGTCGAGCTTGCGTGGCATCTCGCTCGGTGGAGTGCCGACCAGGTTCGACTCGTCGGCGTACTGAGCGACCATGCGGAGGGTCTTCTTCTCGCCGGACCCGCCGATCATGACGGGGATGCGAGAGACCGGTGCAGGGACGTTGAACGCGCCGGACACCTCGTACCGCTCGCCGGCGAGGTCGACCTTCTCGCCGCGCAGCATCGGGATGATGATCTGGAGCGCCTCCTCGAGCTTCTCGAAGCGGTCGGTGAAGGTGCCGAACTCGAACCCGAGCGACTGGTGTTCGAGTTCGAACCACCCGGCGCCGATCCCGAGCGTCGCTCGACCGTCCGAGACGTGATCGAGGGCGGTCACGGTCTTCGCGAGGAGTGCCGGATTGCGATACGTGTTGCCGGTCACCAGTGCCGACAACCGCATCGACTCGGTGTGCTGCGCGAGCGCCGACAACATCGTGTAGCACTCGAGCATCGGCTCGTCCGGCGCGCCGAGACCGGGGAGTTGGTAGAAGTGATCCATCACGAACAGGCGGTCGAAACCCGCGGCCTCGGCGGCCTTCGCCTGCTCGACGACGTTCGGGAAGATGCCGGCCTCGGTGATGCCGGGGTAAGTGAAGTTCGGGATCTGGTAGCCGAGACGGGTCATGGGAGTCCTTCGTTCGATCGACGGGGCCGAGGGGCCGGTGGCGGAGTCCGCTGACACTCCTGTCAAGAAACGTCAGCAGCGTCAGGGACGAAGGCTGACACATCGGGCGGAATGTGTCAACGTGTCGGGGTGACTGCGGCGCCCCTCGATGATCTGGTCGTCGAACGCCGCGGACAGATCCACGAGGCGGCGATCGACCAGTTCGTCCGACGGGGCATCACCGGAACGTCGATGGCGAACATCGCCGACGCGGCGGGACTGTCCCGCCCGGCGCTCTACCAGTACTTCGACAACAAGACCGACATCTTCGCGTCCGCGTTCGTCGCACTGTTCGAGAAGCACATCGACCTCGCGCTCGACGCTCTCGACCAGCCGGCCGCCACGAGCGTCCGACTCGATGGGTTCCTGCAGCGCTTCGAAGGTGACCTCTGGCAACTGCGAGCGGGCTCGCCGCACGCCGACGAGATCCTGCGGGCCAAGCACACCCACCTCGCCACGTCGATCGAGGACGTCGTCGCCCGGCTGTGGGCAGGGCTCGACTCGTTCCTCGCAGCGGTGGCGCCCGGTCGTTCGAAGGCGGCCGTCGATCGTCGGACGTCGTGGTTCGACGTCCTCCGATTCGCGCCCCGGGGACTCGCCTTCGATCAGCCGCCGGTCGACGTGTACCGGCGTCGCCTGGCGACGCTCGCATCGAGTGTCGCCGCCGACATCGACTCCCTCTGACCGTCGCCGCGATTCTCACGGCGCGGGCCGCCGTGTCCGCTGGCAGACTCGCCCGATGTCCGTGGAGCCGCCCGTCGTCGCGAGCGGATTGGTGAAGCGGTTCGGAGACTTCACGGCCGTCGCCGGCATCGACATCGAGATCCCCGCCGGAGAAGCGTTCGGTTTCCTCGGGCCGAACGGAGCCGGCAAGACGTCGACCATGCGGATGATCGGCTGCGTCTCACCGGTGACCGAGGGCGAACTGCGCATCCTCGGGCGCGATCCCCGGCATGACGGGCGCGAGATCCGTCGGCGCATGGGTGTCGTCCCGCAGCTCGACCAGCTCGACAACGAGCTGACCGTCGAGGAGAACCTGGTCATCTACGCGCGGTACTTCGACATGAGTCGCGCCGAGGCCCGCCGCAAGGCGGCCGAGCTGCTCGACTTCGTGCAGCTCACCGAGAAGGCACCCAGCAAGGTCGATCCGCTCTCGGGTGGTCAGAAGCGGCGGGTGTCCATCGCCCGGTCGCTGGTCAACGACCCCGACCTGCTCCTGCTCGACGAACCGACGACCGGCCTCGACCCGCAGGCTCGCCACGTGCTGTGGGACAAGCTGTACCAGCTCAAGGAGCGGGGCGCGACCCAGGTGATCACGACGCACTTCATGGACGAGGCCGAGCAGCTGTGCGATCGGCTGGTCGTGATGGACGGCGGTCGCATCGTCGCCGAGGGATCGCCGCGGGGCCTCATCGCCGAGCACGTTCGTCGAGAGGTGGTCGAGGTCCGGTTCGGATACGGGCGCAACGAGGAGCGACTCGCCGACCTCGCCGGCATCGGCGGTCGGACCGAGGTGCTGCCCGATCGACTGCTCATCTACGACGACGACGGCGACGCGGCGCTCTCCGAGATCCATCGACGCGAGATCGTGCCCGAGTCCGCACTGGTCCGCCGGGCGAGCCTCGAGGACGTGTTCCTCCGGTTGACCGGTCGGACGTTGGTCGACTGACGAGTGGTCATCGTGATCGATCTCGCTCCCGCCCTCCATGTCAATGGTCGAAGCAACGCGTTCTTCCGCCGCATCTGGAAGGGCGTGCTGATCGGGTCGATCCTGCAGCCGCTGCTGTACCTGCTCGGCGTCGGGATCGGAGTCGGCTCGCTCGTCGATCAGGGCGACCAGGCCGCCACGTTGCTCGACGGCGCGTCGTACCTCGCCTTCTACGCGACGGCGCTCGTCGCCACGTCGCCGATGTTCGTCGTGGGGCAGGACGCCCTGTGGCCGATCCTCGACGGATTCCTCTGGTCGAACGCCTACCGGGCGATGGTCACCACACCGCTCCGTCCGGTCGACGTGGTCCTCGGCACGGCGATCCACTGGTGCCTGCGGGGCGTCATCGCCGCCGGCGGGGTCGCGACGGTCCTGCTGCTGTTCGACGACACACGTTCGCCCGGACTCCTGCTGGCGACGGGTGTCGGCGTCCTCGTCGGTCTCGCCTTCGGATTGCCACTGGCCGCATGGACCGCCACGCGCGATGGCGACGCCTCGTTCCCGGCGATCCTCCGGTTCGGCATCATCCCGATGTTCCTCTTCGCCGGCGTCTTCTACCCGGTCGAGCAGCTGCCCGACTGGCTCGAGCCCGTCGCCTGGATCACGCCGCTGTTCCACGGCGTCGAGCTGTGCCGGGGCGCGGTGATCGGCGGACTCGGCCTGGGACGAGCGGTTGTCCACCTGGCTGTCCTCCTCGCCTTCGTCGTCGGCGGGTTCGTCGCCGCCACCATCACCTACGGGCGGAGGCTCCACTCGTGAGCGTGATGACCAACCCGGCCGCCGAGACGCGGCTCGTGCCCGCCGTGGTGTTCGACGTGCGACGTCCCCAAAGGATGATCGAGCGCAGCGTCATGGTGTATCGGCGCACCTGGCTCGTGATCGTGACCGGCTTCGTCGAGCCGCTCTTCTTCCTGCTCTCGATCCGGATCGGTCTGGCCGAACTCGTCGGCGACGTCGAGACCGGTGGGCGGCTCGTGGCCTACGACCAGTTCGTGGCGCCCGGGCTCATGGCGTCGGCAGCGATGAACGGAGCCGTCTTCGACTCCACGATGAACATCTTCTACAAGATCAAGCACGCCAAGACGTACGACGCGGTGCTCTCCACCCCGATGTCGGCGGGTGACGTCGCGCTGGGTGAGATCACCTTCGCCGTGATCCGAGCGGCGCTCTACGCCGTGGCGTTCATGCTCACGATGTGGGCGCTCGGCATGGTCGAGTCGCCGTGGATCGTGATGGGCGTCCCGGCCTGTGTGCTGATCGGATACGCGTTCGCGTCGATCGGTATGGCGGTCACGACCTACATGCGCTCGTGGGCCGACTTCGAGTACGTGCCGGCGGCGACGCTGCCGCTGTTCCTCTTCTCGGCCACCTTCTACCCGCTCAGCCAGTACGGCGACTGGGCCTGGGTCGTGCAGCTGAGCCCGCTCTACCACGGCGTCGAGCTGGTGCGGGCGGCCAATCTCGGAGAGTGGGACTCGTCGATCATCGCCCACGTCGGCGTGCTGGTCGCCCTCACGCTCGTCGGAATGGCGATCGCCGCCCGACGGGTCGAGCGGCTCCTCCTGACCTGACGCGTACGATCCACGTCGTGGCGCATCCGGTGATGTTCGACGACGATGATCGGTTCCTCGGACGGGTCCGCGAGATCGTCGCCGAGTTGCCCGGGACCGACGAGAAGGTCTCGCACGGTCGGCCGGCGTTCTTCACGAAGAAGGTGATGGCGATCTACGGCGGATCGCTCAAGGTCGCCGGCGAGTGGGTGCAGCACCCGCAGTCGATCCTCGTGCTTCCCGATCCCGACGACCGGCAGGCGCTGCTCGACGACGATCGGGTCTATCTCCCTGCGTACTGGTCGCCGTCCGGTTGGGTCGGGATCGATCTCGACGACTCGAGCGACTGGGCCGAGATCGCCGAGTTGCTCGACGCCTCATTCCGGCTGACCGCGTCGCCGAAGCTCGTCGCCGAGCTCGACGCCGCTGGCTGAGGAGCGTCTGTCCGACCGGGTTCAGCCGCTGACCCGGCCCTGCTCGAGCTGGCTCCCCATCTTCACGAACATCCCGTTGCGGTCCCCGTGGACCTCGCCGGCCTGGTCGACGACGAGGGTGTGCCCGAGGACGTAGCTCGACTCGTCGGAGGCGAGGTACACGGCGGCGTCGGCGATCTCGTCCGGGCGGCCTGCGCGCCCGAGCGGACCGCGCTGGCCGAGACGGCCCTCCGCCGCGGCCGTGTCGTCGGGGTCACCCGTCACCAGCTTCGACGTGAGCCCGGTCGTGGTGCCGCCGGGCGCGATGGCGTTGACACGGATCCCGTGGCGGCCGAGTTCGGTGGCCACCGACCCGGTGAGCCCGACGACGCCGTGTTTGGCGGCGGTGTAGACGTGTGGACCGAGGCCCGCTCGGAGCCCGGCGGTCGACGTGGTGCTGATGATGGCGCCGGACTCCTGCGGGATCATCACGCGGGCCGCGTGCTTGATGCCGTAGAAGACGCTCGACAGGAGGACGTCGATGCTCCGCTGCCACGCGCTCCCCTCGATCTCGGCGATCGGCCCGACGGCCCCCAGGATCCCGGCGTTGTTGAACATCACGTCGAGCCGTCCGAATCGCTCCACCGCCGTGTCGACGGCGAGGGCGACCTCGGCCTCGACCGCGACGTCGGTGCGGTGGAAGGACGTGGCCTCGCCGAGTTCGTCGGCGAGCGCCCGTCCCCGGTTCTCGTCGAGGTCGACGACGAGGACGTGTGCCCCCTCGTCGACGAATCGGCGGACGGTCGCCTCGCCGATCCCACTCGCAGCTCCGGTGATGACGGCGACGCGGCCGTCGAGTCGTGCGGTCATGGCGCGGACCGTACCGAGTGCGTTCAGCGGCGAACGGACGGGACGACACGCGGCACGAAGCGCGGTGTCATCGCCGCATACCGCTCGTACTCGGGGAACCGGTCGGCGAGGCGATCCTCCTCCCACGACGCCTTCACGTGGAAGAAGCCGATCGTGGCCGCGCCGAGCGCGAGGCCGACGACGTTGCCCGACCCGACGGCGAGTGCGATCACGATGAGGATCACCCCGGTGTAGATGGGGTGGCGGACGTTGCGGTAGGGCCCTCGCGTCCGGAGCGTGGCGGCCTGATTGGGGACGGGAGTCGCCGTGAGTGCGCGTCCCAGTGCGACGCCACCGAGGACCGCGATCGCGACGCCGAGCCAGAAGACGACCGTGGTCACCACGTCGAGCCAGCCGGGTGTGGGGTAGTGATCGGCGGCCGGCATCACGACGAGACCGATGAGCAACGCGACCTGGACGGCGACGAACGCCCATCCGATCTGCCGCTCGGTCATCACGTCATTCCGTGACGACGAAGGGCAGGCCCGCGTCGGCCCAGCTGATCACGCCGCCGTCGAGGTCGTCGACGGCCGCGAAGCCGAGGTCGGCCATGAGCTGACGGGTCTGGCCGCTGCGATTGCCGGATCGGCAGTAGATGACGTACGGGACGTCGCGGTCGAGGGCGGCGATCTGCTCGGCGAAGTCGTCGCGGTAGAAGTCGAGCATCACCGCACCCTCGATGTGCCCCTCGGCGAACTCCTCGGCCGTGCGTACGTCGAGGACCACGAGGTCGTCGGGCGGGTCCTCGAGGGTGGCGGCGGCGTCGGTCGCGGACACGATCCGGATCGTCGGCGCGTCGGCCGACGTCACGTCGCCGGCGGGCACCTCGTCGGTGGACTCTTCGGTCTCGGCGGCGTCGCTCCCACACGCGGTCGCGACGAGCGACAGCGTGACCACGGACGCGAGTGCAGCGGATCGGCCACGCATGTCCCCGAGCGTATGGGCCGTTCCGACGAGCTCGGTCGCGACCGCGTCAGGTCGCCGCGGCCAGGACCGAGCGCATCCCTGTCGCCGACGCACGGGCGGCCTCGTCGACCGGCGCGGCCCAGAGATCGGTCGAGCACACCTCGAGGCCGGTGGGCGCGGTCGAGCCGATCTCCCGAAGGATCCGTGCCATCTCGACGAGCGCGAACTCCCCGTCGCCCGGGGCGACGCGGTTGGCGAGGCAGTCCTCGTAGTAATCGTCGTGTTGCGGAGCGATGGTCCCGTCGTTCCACTGCGTCGCGAAGATCTTGTCCGCGGGGATCCGCCGGAGGTCGTCGACGTCGTTGGTCGACCGGGTGAGGTGCCACGAGTCGAAGCAGAGGCCTCCGTTGGGGCGGTCGGCGTCGACCACGATCCGTCCAGCGGTCGCCGCGTCCTCGATGTTCGTCATCGACGGCACCCACTCGAGTCCGACGAGCAGTCCGTGTTCGCCCGCGCGGTCGCAGAGCGCACCGAATCCGGCGGTGGCCACGTCGTGGTCGAGCGGCTCCGCGCCGTCGTTGCCGATGCACTGCATGTAGCGGCACCCCCATCGGTCGGCCATCTCGTACGCCCACCCCTCGACCCGTCGACACGATTCGTCGGGACCGTCGACGCCGGCCCAACCTCTCGCCACCTCGATGTTGGCCACGACGATGCCGGTCTCCTCGAGTGCATGATCGACACGCTCGATCTCGGCGGGGTCCTCGCGCATGGTCGCCCACGCTCCGACGAAGAGACCGATGCCTGCGAAGCCGGCGTCGGCGGCGGCGTGGATCCGGCCAACCACGTCGTCCTTCCTCGGTCGGGAGAAGTGGTCCCAGACGAGGTCGTCGGGCCCGAGGTCCCGTGCTCGTCGCGGTGCTCCGTCGCTCATGCGTGCAGTCTCCGAGATGGCGTCGACGTCAGGCGAGTTCGGCTTCTGCGTAGGTGTGGACGGCGTCGAAGCGGAGCGACTCGTAGAGGCGGCGGGCTATGGTGTTGTCAGCCGCGACGTTGAGCCCGACCGTCGTGATGGGTCGGGGGCGTCCGGGGTCGAGCACCCGATGGATCGCGCCGATCGTCGCCCGCCGTCCCAGACCGAGGCCGCGCATCGTCGGATCGGTGAACACCGCGCCGAGGGCGGCGACGCCGTGCCGGTCGGACAGCACGTGCGTGCCCGCCGCAGCCACGAGTCGACGAACCGGATCGCCTCGACGGTGCACGCCGACGAACGCGCCGTCGTCGAGCATCGAGGGCAGGAAGAACACCGCACCCGGCGATCGCGAATACAACTCGTCCAGCCGCGCGAGGTCGGCCCGGACGAGCGGTTCGACGGTCCATTCGTCGTCGGACGACTCGGCATCCGGCCCCGCCAGCTCGGTCGTGGCCAGCTCGGTCGTGGCCAGCACGTACCGCTCGTGCGGGCCGTGCCATGCAACCGGACGCACGCGAGCGAGTCGATCGCCGAGCCCGACCGGCCCGGTGACGAGAAGGCCGCTGGGCAGAGCCGGGGCCAACTCGGCGACGAGGTCGAGCGTGCCGTGGGGATCGACGGTCGCGACCGCGTAGACCGCGAGCCCTTCGCCGCCCGGCAGTCCGATCACGCCGACCACGGCATCGTCGCGCCGGTACCACCGGCTCGCCGACCAGTACGGCTCGCCGAGGTCGACCAGCGCATAGACGTGGGCGTCGGGGCGATCGGAGTAGTGCTCGATCAGCTCCTCGGGGTCGTCGACGAAGCGGGCGCCCGGCGGTGGCGGAGGACCGTGCAGCGCCGGAACGGGGGCACCCACCCCCATCAGGTCGAGTCCGGGCGACTCACAGGCGACCGGCCTCGGTGACCCGAGCGAGGAACTGCTGGGTGCGCTCCTCCTGCGGCGACCCGAACAGCTCCGCGGGCGGCGCCTCCTCGAGGACACGACCTTCGTTGAGGAAGCACACGCGGTCCGCGACGTCGCGGGCGAATCCCATCTCGTGCGTCGCGAGGACCATCGTGAGCCCTCGCTCGGCGAGCTCGCGGATGACGCCGAGCACCTCGCCGACGAGTTCGGGATCGAGCGCCGAGGTGACCTCGTCGAGGAGCAGGATCTCGGGGTCGGACATCAGGGCGCGCACGATGGCGGCGCGCTGGTTCTGGCCACCCGAGATGCGGTTGGGGAACTCCTCGGCCTTGTCGCCGAGGCCGAAACGGTCGAGCAGTTCGCGGGCCTGTTCCTCGGCCTCCCGGCGCGGACGCTTCTGCGCCCGTCGCGCCCCCAGCGTGACGTTGTCGAGGACCGACATGTGGGGGAACAGGTTGTACGACTGGAACACGATGCCGATCCGTCGTCGAACGGCGTTGGTGTCGATGCCCTTCGCCGTGATGTCGACGCCGTCGAGTGTGATGGTGCCCCGGTCGATCGGGTCGAGAAGGTCGACACACCGGAGCAACGTCGACTTGCCGCATCCGCTCGGTCCGATCAGGCACACGACCTGGTGCTCGTCGACGCTGACGGTCATGCCGTCGAGCACGACCCTGTCGCCGTAGGCCTTGTGGACGTGGTCGAGCGCGAGCTTGACGGTCATCGGTGTCGACCCGTCATGTCACACCTGCGCCTGACTGCGCCGGGCTCGGTCGCGGGCGACGTACCAGTCGACGTACCGGGTCAGCGGAATCGACACCGCGAGGAAGAGCACGGTCGCAGCGAGGTACGGCGTGTAGTTGAACGTGCGGTTCGTGATGATCTGCGCCTCGCGCGTCGCGTCGCGGACGACGCCGAGCACCGCGATCAGCGCCACGTCCTTCTGCAGGCTCACGACGGTGTTCATGAGCGCCGGCACGACGTTGCGGATCGCCTGGGGCAGGAGCGCGAAGCGCAACGTCTGGAACTGGGTGAGGCCGAGCGATCGGGCCGACGACCGCTGGCTCTCGGGCACCGCATCGATCCCCGAGCGGTAGATCTCGGCCGTGTACGCCGAGTAGCTGAGCGTCAACGCGATGAGCCCCCAGAAGGCCGCGTCGTTCGGCAGGCCCTGGATGTCGAGAGCGGGCACGCCGAAACCGATCAGCAGGATCAGCAGGATGAGCGGGATCCCGCGGAAGACGTCGGTGTAGATGATCGACAGCAGCCGCAGCGGGAAGAACGCGGGCCCCCGCAGGCTGCGCATCACGGCGATGACGAGCGCCACGACCGGGATCAGCAGCATCGCCTGGAAGAACAGCACCACGTTGACCCAGAAGCCGCCGAGCACGTCAGGCCAGGCCTCGCGGAAGTCCTCCCACGAGAAGAACTGGTCGCGCACCCGCGGCCAGTTCGGCGAGTTGACGATCAGCGCGGCAGCGACACCGAAGAACACCACGGTCGACACCGACGCGATGACCCCGGCGCGTACACCTTCCTGCTGGAACCACGACCGCCCGCCGGTCGGCCCGGTGAGCACCGAGTCGACCGCCGAGGGTCGTCGTTCCGTCAGTGTCGGATCGTCCATCGACCGTCCAGGTGGGACGGGTCGGATCAGGCCGCCGACCTCACTCGGTCAGGGTCGGGATGTCGCCACCGGCAGCGAGCCACGTTGACTCGAACTCGGCGAGGCTGCCGTTCGCCTCGAGGGCGGCGAGCGCCTCGTTGACGCACGGGACGAGCGGGTTGCCCTCCTCGAACAGCATGCCGAGCTCGCCGGGCTCACCGGAGGGCGGCAGCACGCCGATCACGGCGGCGTCGGTGATCTCGACCGCCGTGATGAAGTATGCCGTCGGCAGGTCGAACACGATCGCGTCGACCTGACCGGCGTCGAACGCCGCCTTGGCCGCTGCGTTGTCGTCGAACACGAGGACGTCACCGTTCGGCGCGATGACCTGCTCGGCATAGTCGAGGCTGGTCGAGCCGATGGCGGCACCGATTCGCAGATCGCGCAGATCGTCGAGGCTCGTGGCTCCCGAGGCCGGACCGTCAGCCGCACCGATGATGGCCTGGTCGACGGCGTAGTAGCCGTCGGAGAAGTCGACGACCTCGTCGCGCGCGTCGGTGATCGAGAACTGCTGGATGTTGAAGTCCCAGTCCTTCGCTCCCGGGGCGATCACCTCGTCGAAGCCCGTGCGCACGAACTCGATCTGGTCGCCGCTGAGGCCGAGCTCGGCCGCGAGCGCCTGGACCAGCGCCCCTTCGTACCCGGTGCCGGTCGACGGATCGTCGAAATCGTCGGCTCCGGCGCCCATCCACGGCGGGAAGACCGTCTCGCCGGTGGCGATCGTGAGCTGACCCTCGTTGACGACGGGCAGCGGGTCGCACGGGCCCGCAGGCGGCGCCTCGGTCTCGGGCGGAGCCTCGGTCTCGGGCGGAGCCTCGGTCTCGGGCGGGGCGTCGGTCTCGGCGGGCGCCTCGGTCTCGGCCGGAGCCTCGGTCTCGGCCGGTGCTTCGGTGTCGGCCGACTCGTCGTCGTCGC
>JBCDAK010000091.1:0-18373 GCA_039185545.1 Actinomycetota bacterium | reverse complement strand
GTGCCGTACGCCGCGTTCACACCACGGCGCGGGATCGAGATGATGAGGCCCAGCCAGAAGACGAGGTTGAGCACGACGGCCGAGCCGATCCCGGCGGTCGCCAGTGCGAACCCGGCGTCGGGACCTTTCACGCCCGACAGCGTGAGCAGCCGGTAGCCGAGAGCCGACCCGGCGGCGTTCCCTCCGGGCACCACGTTGGTGAGCGCCTTGGTCGAGAGCTGGATCCGGAACATCCGCCACGACGACAGCGAGTCGCCCGCGCTCCCCAACGCAGCGCGGGTGAGGAGCGAGTAGCAGTAGAGCGCGACGACCTCGAGGCCGAATCCGAGCACCAGGAGGAACGGGTTGACGTTGCGCAGCTCGCGGGTGGCCTCGACGAACTGCGGGACCAGCGCGACGGCGTAGTACAGGACGAGCGCGAAGAGCGCCATCCGGATGCCGAACCCGACCGGCCGGATCCACGGCTTCTTCGACGACGAGGAGCCCTTCTCGTCATCCGGGATCACCGGCAACTCGCCGGTCGGAGGCGGAGTGCTCCCCCGCTCCATCTCGACCGTGGTGTCGTCCGCACCGGCCTCGTGAGCAGCGTCCGATCCACCCGTCGCGGGGCGCGACAGATCGTCGCCGTGGGCCTGGCTCACACCCCTTTCCTAGCAACTCGCTGGTGTCACTGCGCGGTCATCGTGAGCCGATCTTGTTGGCACCTTGAGTCGTGACGGGTGTCAACAACGCCGAAGTCCGAGTAGCACCCAGGACGGGTGCTCGGCCCTCGGGTCGGAATCCGACGCGGCATCGCCGCGAGAAGGAGACACGTCATGGAAGTCAACAACCAGAGCAAGGGAATCAAGTGGCGTCTGGCGCCGGCCTACCGGGCCGCTGCCGCCGCAGGAACCGTCGTGGCACTCATCGCCGCAACGGGTGCCCCCTGGAAGTGGTACTGATCTGACGATCCTCGGCCGTCGTGGTGGTGGCGATCCCCGTCGCCGCTGCCACGACGGCCGTGCCTCCCTCTCCGACGTCTCCCCCTCCACCGTCACCCCTCACCCTTCTCCCCTCGATCTCGGGCGATGAGCGACTCCTCCGTCGACACGGCACCACACGTGGGCGCGGACCGGCGCCGGCGTCTGCCGTCGCTGTCCGGCCTCGGGCACCGCGTCGACGCATTCATCATCGCCATCACCGTCGCCTCGCTGGCGGTCTGCAGCATCGTCATCACCCAGGAGCTGTCCCGCGGGATCATCATCGGCGACACGGCCCTGTTCGCCGTGGTCGCGGTCCTCCTGGTCATCACCGAGGTCCGGTCGACCGCCGTCGTCCACCAGTCGTCCGGCGGCGCGGTGACCCCGTCGTGGGCCTTCACCTTCAGCCTCCTCCTCCTGGGATCGCCGACGTGGGCGATCCTCCTCACCGCGTTCGCCACGCTCACCGCCGACATCTCGGCCCGCAAGCCGTTCGTCAAGGTCCTGTTCAACACCACTCAGATCTGTCTCTCGCTCGGTCTGGGGGCTCTGGTTCTCTCTGCGTTCGGCGTGCACGGACCGCTGTTCGACGACATCGCCCTCTCCACGCAGCGCTCGATCGCCCTCATCGCCAGCGGCGTCGTGATCTTCGTGACGAACGGGCTCATCATCTGCCGCCTGCTCTCGCTGATCGAGCGCATTCCGTTCTGGAAGATGATGCGCGAGACCTTCCTGCTCTCGATCACCGCCGACGCCGCGATGCTGGCGATCGCTCCGATCTTCCTCATCACCGCCAAGAACAACCTGCTGCTGCTCCCGCTGATGGGGACCGCGACGTTCTTCGTGTACCAGACGGCGCAGGACGCCCTGCGCCGGGCGCACGAGGCCAACCACGACTCGCTGACCCAGCTGCTGAACCGGCGGGCTTTCGATGCGGCGATCGCGAACGCCGTGGAGTCGCACGGCGGGGTCACGCCGCCGGCCGCGGTGCTGCTGCTCGACCTCGACCGGTTCAAGGAGGTCAACGACCGCCTCGGTCACCAGACCGGCGACCACCTCCTCCAGGCGTTCGCCCGCGGTCTGCACGACGCCCTCCCTCCCGATGCCGTGAGCGCCCGCCTCGGCGGCGACGAGTTCGCCGTGCTGCTGGCGCACACGTACGAGGACGAGGCGATCGCGTGTGCCGAGCGACTCCTCGAGCGCCTGTGCCAACCGCTGACCGTCGACGGGTTCCCCATCACGATCGAGACGAGCATCGGCGTGGCGCACGCACCCGAGCACGGTGACACTCCGACCGAACTGATGCACGCCGCCGACGTCGCGATGTACCGGGCCAAGCGGGACCGGTCGGGCGTCGAGGTGTACCGGCCGAGCGGATCCGAGGTCGAGGTGGGCCGCGTGACGCTCCTGTCGGAGGTCGGCGCCGCGCTTCGCGACGGCGACTTCGTGGTCGAGTACCAGCCGCAGATCGATCTCGCCGCCGGTCGAATCCGGGCCGTCGAGGCGCTGCTGCGCTGGGATCATCCGACGGTCGGTCGGATCATGCCCGGCAAGTTCATCGGCCTCGCCGAGAACACCGACCTCATCGGTCCCATCACCGAGTACGTGATCCGGAGCGCACTCGAGGACCTGCGGCGCCTTCCGGACGAGGTCGCGATGGCGGTCAACGTGTCCGCGCGCAACCTCGAGGACCGGCACTTCGCCGACACCGTCCTGGAGGCGGTGGGGGCGTCGGGGGTCGATCCGACGCGCCTCGAACTCGAGGTGACCGAGGCGGCGCTGGCATCCGATCCGGAGCGGTCGGAGGTCGTGCTCGGTCGCCTGCGGGCCACCGGTATCCGGCTGGCGATCGACGACTTCGGCACGGGGTACTCGTCGTTCACCACCCTCCAGCGCCACGATGTCGACACGATCAAGATCGATCGCAGCTTCACCTACGACCTGGCAGACGATACGAACGCCCACATCGTGCGCTCGCTCATCGAGCTCGCCCATCACCTCGGCGTCGAGGTCGTCGCCGAGGGCGTCGAGACCCGCTTCGCCCATGGCGCACTCCGACGCTTCCAGTGCGACGTCGCGCAGGGCTACCTGTACAGCGGCGCGATCCCACTCGACAAGGTCCTGCGCGAGTGCGGACCGGGCGGATCCAACGTTCTCGCCGCCCTTCCGTCGGGCGGCCGCTTCCCCACGTCCCCGTCGCCGGTGAGCCCGGCGGTCACCGATCTCGCCGGGACCGCTCCGCGGGCCGCCGGCTCCGTGTCGTCCGACCCGCCCGCCTCGGCGATGAGCACCTCGACGTGGATGACCGTTCGTACCGACTCACTGGAGGTCGCCAAGCCGTGATCGTTCCCGTCGCCACCCTCATCGGCATCGCCACCGTGAAACTGCGGGGCGGTCAGTTCCGACGATTGGCCCAACTCGATCTGCGCCACATGTGGATCGTCTGGGTCGCCATCATCGTCCAGACCCTCATCTTCCAGATCCGGCTCTCGTTCCTCACCGAGACGGTGGTCGAGTACGTGCACATGGGCACCTACGTCGCGTCGTTCCTGTTCCTCTGGATGAACCGCCACATCCCCGGCGCGTTGTTGATCGGGCTCGGGGCGGGATCGAACGCCGCGGCGATCTTCGCCAACGGCGGTGTGATGCCCGCCAACGCCAACGCTTGGGAGAAGGCCGGACTCCCGGTCGTGGCCGAAGGTCAGTTCGAGAACTCGAACACGGACACCGAGGCTCGGCTCGCCTTCCTCGGAGACATCTTCTGGATCCCCGAGTCGTGGCCGCTCTCGAACGTGTTCAGCATCGGCGACGTCGTGATCGTCCTCGCGGGCACGTACCTCGCCCACCGTGTGTGCACCCAGCCGGCCACGTCGAACGCGTGGCCCGCGCCGGCCGACGAACCCCGCTGCGAGCTCGAGGCCCCGGTCGGCGTCGGCTGACCGCGGGTCGCCGCCCGGCGACAGGACGCAAGCGGCACGGTCAGGAGTCGATGACCGCCTCGACGATCCGCGTCAACCAGCCGACGAGGCCCCGGTTGTGCGCAGCGTCGGTGACACCGAGGTGGACCGCGACGAGATCGTGATCGGGAAGCACCAGCGTGAACTGGCCCTCGTAGCCGTGGCACGCCAGGCTGCCGGGGAACCACGGCCACGTCCACCAGTGGCGGCCGTATCCGAACCCGCTGTCGACGTCGTGGGTGATCGGTGCGCGGGCGTGGTCGAGCCACCCCTCGGGCAGGATCCGCTCACCCGACTCGGTGACGCCGTCGTCGCGGTAGAGCCGGCCGAAGCGAGCAAAGTCGGCGGCGGTCGCATCGACGTACGACGACCCGACGATGTCTCCGGCTCCGTCGAATCGGGGTGATGCGGTCGCCATCCCAGCCGGCTCGAAGAGTCGCGTCCGGAGGAACCGGCCGATCGCGTCGGACCGCTCGGCCGGATCGCCGCGGGGGCCGGCCACGAGATCGCCGACGATGCGCGAGACGATGTTGGAGGTTCCCGACGAGTAGTTGAAGACGGTGCCGGGCTCGTCGTCGAGCGGCAGCACGGCGGCGTAGTGGGCGAAGCTCGGGTCCGTCCCACCGAACAGCATCTCGATGCAGTGCGAGACGTCTCCGTCGACGTAGTCCTCGACGAACCGCAGTCCGGAGCGCATCTCGAGGAGCTGCAACGTGGTGATGGCCGACCGTTCGTCGTCGGCCCATTCCGGCACGGGCGCCGGATCGGACGGATCGAGCACGCCGTCGAGCACCAGCACGCCCACGGCGGCGTGGGTGATCGACTTGGCCATGCTCCACGAGAGCAGCGGGGTCTCGGCGTCGACGTGGAGTTCGGGGCGGAAGTCGTCGGCGGGCCGAGCCCCGAACCGCTCGACGACGAGGTCTCCCCCGACGTCGACGCGGAGAGCGAGCGAGCGGCCGTGGTCGACCGGCCGACCGAACAGCCCCTCGACGAGGTCGGCGACCCGGTCGGTGCCGCTCACGACGCGACCAGCTCGTCGGCGAGATCACCCAGGTCGTCGAGGTCGTTGACGTCGACCGTGCGCAGCGGGATCTCGATCACCTCGACCACGGCTCGGTGTTCGTCGTCGAGATGTCCCATGAGTTCGTCGATCTCCTCCCGCTCGAGCGCGGCGAGACGCGTCAGATCGTGATGCCACGCAACGTGATCGGCGAGCGGCCCGTCGTCGGCCTCGGCGATCGCGTGGAGCTGATCGACCTGGTCGTCCGACAGCGGCGGCGGCGTGGGGTGGATCATGTTGACGACGAGACCGCCGAACGGGAACCCGCCCGTGGACAGGCCGTCGACGAGATGTCCCGCCTCGCCGATGGCTTCGGCTCGCGGGCTGGTCACGACGACGAAGCGCGTCGAGTCGCCGCGCAGGAGCGCACCGGCTTCTGCGGCACGGGTGCGCAGACCGCTCTCGACGTTGGCCATCGACCGGAAGAACTCGAGGGTGTCCTCGACGATCTGGGGCCCGGCGAGACGGCGCACCGCCCACAGGAACGCCGAGGCGGCGGCGTTGGTGAGCCGGGCGAACGCGCGCTGGCTGACCGTGAGCGCGCGATACACGGGGTGCCCGAGGAACGACACGAGGCGATCGGGAGCCTCGAGCAGATCGAGCGCGTGTCGGGACGGTGGTGTGTCGACGATGACCAGATCCCACTCGCCGCTGGTGTGCAGCTGGTGGAGACGCTCGATCGCCATGTACTCCTGGGCCCCGGCGAGTGACCCGGAGATGGCCTGGTAGATCCGGTTGCCGAGGATCGCATCGGCGGCGCCGTCGCTGCCGGCCTGCTCCCGAACGAGATCGTCGAACGTCTGCTTTGCATCGAGCATCAGTGCGTGCAGCTCTCCCCCGTCGCGACCCACCCCCTCGACGCGGTGTGGCTCGGACGGGCTGACGTCGAGGCCGAGCGCGTCGGCGAGTCGGCGCGCCGGATCAACCGTCATCACCACCGTGCGGAGACCCGCCTGCGCTGCCGCCACACCCAGCGCCGCTGCGCACGTCGTCTTGCCCACGCCGCCCGGTCCGGCCGTGACGAGGAGGTCGACGTCGTGGATCACGCAGTGGCCTCGCTCACCGCGATCAACGCGGCGTTCACGATGCTGCCTGCGGAGATGCCCACGATCTCGTACAGGTCGTCGATCGTGCCCGACTCGCCGAACCGGTCGACGCCCAGCGTGTACTGACGGGTGCCGAGCGCCGAGCCGATCCACGCCAGGCTGTGGCTGGCTCCGTCGTGCACACTCACGACCGGTCGTCGACGTTCGTCGGCCGGGACGAGACGGTGGAGCTGGCTCGGCGTCCGGACGATGCGAGCCTCACGCGTCGAGGCGGCGAACCCCGCCCGCCAGCTGCGATACGCGCGGTCAGGAGACGTGAGGTGCACGACGCTGGCCTGGACACCCTCGGCATCGAGTTCATCGGCGGCGGCGAGCACCTCGGAGACCACGGCACCGGTCGTGACGAGCGTGACACCGGCACGACCGTCGGGTGGCGCGGGACGGAGCAGATACCCACCGGCGAGAACGTGACGACGGAGCACCTCGTCGCCGTGACGTTCGAGCGCAGCGGCGAACGGGGCCTGATCGAGCGGACGCGTCGAGAGTCGGAGATACGTGCTCTCGCCGTCGGGTGCGGTGAGCGAGTCGAGCGCGTCGCACAGCAACCAGTCGACCTCGGTGGCGAACGCCGGCTCGACGTACGCGATCCCCGGGAGCTCAGCGCCGAGCGATGGCGTCACGGTCGACTGGTGGGCGCCGCCCTCGGGCGCCAGCGTGACGCCGGAAGGAGTGCCGGCCACCACGAACCGAGCATCGTTGTACAGGCCGTAGATGAGGGCGTCGAGACCACGCAGCACGAACGGGTCGTACACCGTGCCGACCGGCAGCAGCAGCTCGCCGTGGTGTTCGTGCGAGAGGCCGAGCTGGCCGAGCAGCATGAACATGTTCATCTCGGAGATCCCGAGCTCGATGTGTCGTCCGCTCGGAGACGGCGCCCACCTCAGGAGCCGCTCGGAACCACCGTGGTCGTCGCGCTCGTCGTGGGAGTAGACGCCCGTCTTGTTGATCCAGCCGCCGAGGTTGGTCGAGATCGACACGTCGGGCGCGGTGGTGACGATGCGCTCCCCCACGCCCTCGACGTCGGCGAGACCGGCGAGAACGCGTCCGAACGCGTCCTGGGTCGACACCTGCCCGTTCGTGACCGTCGGCCGCGCCGAGGCCGGCACGGCGGGCCGCGGGCGGGGAACCGGACGCGGGTTGTTGACCTCACCGCCGACACTGCCGCACAGACGACCTGCCTCACTGTCGCTCGGGAACCGGTCCCACTCGGTCTCGGGAGTCAGTCCGACATCGGTGCGCGCCGCGTCGATCTGTGCGTCGGACAGGAGAGCCGCATGGTTGAGCGGATCGCCGGCGATCGGGAGACCCCAGCCCTTCACCGTGTAGGCGAACACGACGGACGGGCGCTCGACCTCGGCGTCACACGAGCGGAAGGTGTCGATGAGACGACCGAGGTCGTGCCCGCCCAGATCGGTCACCAGGTCGGCGAGCGTCTCGTCGTCGTAGTCGTCGCAGAACCGCGCGACGGCGGAGTCGGCGCCGTCGAGGAACCGTGTGCGCACCTCGGCCGGGGCGAGTCCGAACAGCCGCTGGTACGCCTCGTTCGGCATCTCGTCGATCCGCGCCCGCAGCGCGTCGCCGTCGGGCCGTTCGAACGCCGTGGTCAGCTTCGAGCCGTACTTCGCCTCGGCGACGTGCCATCCGGCATCGTCGAAGAAGCGCTTGATCCGGTTCGCCGCGATGTCGGGGATGACCCGGTCGAGGCTCTGCCGGTTGAGGTCGATCACCATCGTGAAGTTGCCGAGGCCCTGGGTGACCGGGTCGGCGATGGCCTCCCACACGTTGCCCTCGTCGAGTTCGGCGTCGCCGACCAGCGCGATGAACCGCGCCGGGTGGCGACCGGCTCCGCTCAACTCGTCGTGACGGTCGAGATAGCGACGGGTGAGCGCCGAGAAGAGCGGGGCGACCGCGCCGAGACCCACCGAGCCGGTCGAGAAGTCGGCGACGTCGGGATCCTTGGTGCGCGACGGATACGCCTGGAGGCCGCCGCGCTGGCGGAGGGTGGTGAGGTACGACCGGTCGAGCTCGCCGGTCAGGTACTTGATGGCGTGGTACACCGGCGAGGCGTGCGGCTTCACGGCCACCTTGTCGTCGCCGCCGATGTGACCGAACCAGAGCGCGGTCATGATCGACACGATCGATGCACTCGACGCCTGATGTCCGCCGACCTTGATGTCCGTCTGGCTCCGACGGTTCGCCGCGTCGATGATGCGGGTGGCGAGCCACAGCACCCGCTGCTCGACCTGCTTCAGGACGGCGAGGTCGACGTCCGCGTCCATGTCGCGGTCGGCGGCGGCGACGGCGGGCGCGCCCGGGGTGTCGAGCTCCGTCATCCCGCCAGCGCCTCCGCGAGTGTCTCGATCTCGTCGTGCCCGAGCCGGGTGGCGACGAGCCGCGGCACGCTGATCGGAGGGCCGACCTCGTCGCGCACCCGGGCGAGCTGCGCGGCCTGCAACTCCATGCGAGCTCGGCCGAAGTCGGCCGCTGCGGCGAGCGCGGCCTTCGACTCGTCGTCGAGCTTGATCGGGTGGCTCCGCGCGGCCATCGCCGGGGTCTTGGCGAGGCCGGGTCGGTCGGGCCAGCACGCATTGACCACGACCGGAGCGAGGGCGATCCCGAGATCGTCGCGGATGTCGGTGGCGAGCTCGATCGCCTCGGTGACCGGCGTGACCTCGGGGAGGGCCACCACCACGGCGCGACACCGGTCGTGATCGCCGAGCAGCGCCGCGACCTCGTCGGCCTGCTCGCGCACCGGACCGTCGGAGATGACGTCGGACAGGCCGAAGGGCGCCCGGAGGAACGGTGCGGCGTGACCGGCCGGCGGTGCGTCGACGATGATCACGTCGGCGGCGTTCTCGGCCTCGAGCTCCTTGACCTTCCCGAGGACCAGCAGGTGCTCGAGACCGGGTGTCGCTGCGGCGATCATCGGGAGCGACGCCGCCGAGGCGGCTCGGCGGAGCAGCCCGCCGACGCCACGCATGTCCATGTACTCGTCGAAGGCCTGGTCGGCCTGGACGAACCGGCCGCGGATCGCGCCGCCTCCGTCGAACCGCCGGAGGACTCGATCGCGGGTGTCGAGGTCGCGCTCGCCGATGAGGCGTCCGATGTCGGAGCGTCCGTCGACCGAGACCACCAGGACGTCGGCGTCGGCGCGCCCGAGTGCGACGGCGAGTGCCGACGTGACCGTGGTCGATCCGACACCGCCCTTGCCGACGACCATGACCACGCCCGACGTGGGGAGACCATCGGCGACCGGCGACGACGCCTCGACGCGCTCGTCGAGATCACCCGCGGCGGAGTTAGGCACGACCGGCACGGTACCGGCCGAGGGGGCCACCGGACCGGGTGCTGCTCAGCACAAGTGCGAGGCCCCGAGAACACCGGGGCGGGCACGTGGACGGACACGTGGCGCCAGGGCCCACGTGTCCGCTCGTTCGCCGACGAGTCAGGTGGTGGCGAACCGGGGGCCGGCCACGCCGACCGCCGAGCCGACCGGACGGCCGACCGCGTCGCACGCCAGTCGAGCGGCGTCGACCAACCCGTCGACGGCGACGCCGGTGTCGACGTCCATCGCCTCGAGGCCGTGGGCGAGGTCCTCGATCGCGACGTTGCCGCTGGCACCGGGCGCGAACGGGCATCCACCGAGACCACCGACCGCCGCATCGAGTCGCACCGCACCGGCGCCGAGCGCGGCGAGACCGTTGGCGATGGCCAAGCCTCGGGTGTCGTGGAGGTGGGCGCCGACCGACGCTCCCGACCCGTCGAGCGCCGCCACGACCGCGGACGTGAGCGAGGCGACCTCCGTGGGTGCGGCGACGCCGATCGTGTCGGCGAGTCCGACGGAGGTCGCTCCGGCACCGACCACGCGTCGGGCGATCTCGATGACGCGCTCGGGGTCGATGCGCCCCTCGTAGGGACACCCGAACGCCGTCGAGAGGGTCATCTCGACGGTGGCGCCGGCGTCGAGAGCCGGCTGGGCGGCCGCCTCGAATCCATCGAGGGCGTCGTCGGTCGACGCCCCGGCGTTGTGGCGGCTGTGCGCGTCGCTGATCGACACGACGTACTGGAGATGCGTGAGGCCGGCAGCGAGGGCACGCTCGGCACCTCGGCGGTTGAGCACGAGGCCCCAGCGGGCGACGTCGTTGGTCGCTGCGAGGTCGGCCGTGGCGGCGCACATCGCGTCGGCGTCGGCCATGGCGGGCACGCGGTCGGGGCGGACGAAACTCGTCAACTCGAGCTCTCGGACGCCGGCGGTGACCAGGGCTTCGAAGATCGCGATCTTCGACTCGGTCGGGATCGGGTCCTCATCCTGCAGGCCGTCTCGCAGCGACACGTCGCGGAGGATCACCGAACTCGGCATCGACATCACCGATCCAGTCTCGCGCGAGCGGGATCGACCTCGACCGTCGCAGCTGGGCTACACAGGCGGCGTGGACGACGACGTGCGGAGCGGCGGCGAGGCGAGCGGGTCCCCGGAGCCGGAGTCGGCGGGACCGCTCGACGGCGTCCGTGTCCTCGAACTCGGCAACTTCATCGCCGGACCGTTCGCCGGCCAACTGTTCGGCGACTACGGCGCCGAGGTGATCAAGGTCGAGTCGCCCGACGGCGGTGACCCGATGCGGCGATGGGGCGTCACCGTCGACGGCGACAGCCTGTGGTGGCCGACCATCGCTCGGAACAAGCAGTCGGTGGTGGCCGACCTCCGCGACGCCGACGATCTCGCAATGGTGAGGCGGCTCGCCGGCCAGTGCGACGTGCTGCTCGAGAACTTCAAGCCCGGCACGCTCGCGAAGTTCGGCCTCGATCACGCATCGCTGTCGGTCGCGAACCCGGGGATCATCGTCACGCACGTGTCGGGCTTCGGGCAGTCGGGGCCCCGGTCTCCCGAGGCCGGATTCGGGTCGATCGGCGAGGCGGTCGGCGGCATCCGGTTCACCACCGGCGATCCCGACCGGCCGCCTGCGCGGTGCGGGGTCAGTCTCGGAGATTCGTTGGCCGCGATGTTCGCGGTGATCGGCACGCTCGCTGCGCTGCACGAGCGGGCGACGAGTGGGCGGGGCCAGGAGGTCGACGTGGCGATCTACGAGGCGGTCGCCGCACTGATGGAGTCGACGCTCGCCGACCAGGAGATCGCCGGGGTGACACGGGTGCGGACCGGGGGCGCCCTGAAAGGCGTGGCACCGGCCAACGCCTATCCCGCTGCCGACGGCGAGGTCCTGATCGCCGGGAACGCCGACGCCGTGTTCGCCCGACTGTGCGACGCGATGGGCCGTCCCGACCTCGCCGTCGACGAGCGGTACGCCACTCATGCGGCCCGCGGAGCACGGGAGACGGAGCTCGACGCCATCGTCGCCGAATGGACCCGCACGCTGCCGGTCGACGAGATCCTGGCGCTCATGGTCGAGCACTCGGTCCCGGCCGGGCGCGTGTACACGGCCGCCGACATGCTCGCCGACGACCACTACCGAGCCCGCGAGATGATCCAGCGCCTCACGTCGCGCACGGGAATCGACCTCCCGACCCTCGGCGTCGTCCCCCGCTTCTCCCGTACCCCCGGCACCATCCGCGACGCCGGCCCCGCCCTCGGCGAACACACCGACCGCCACCGCTGATCGTTCCGTCGACCCCAGGGCTCGACGGAACACTCGGAGTCCCCCGACTTCCCGACGGTCGATTGTTCCGTCGAGTCCCGGGGTCGAGGGAACAGTCGAACCTCGGACGACCTCGGGCTCCGCCACCTGGTAGGGAACGGTCATGGAGATCACGATCGCCGACCGGCCCGGCGGACTGCCCGACGTCATGCGCGCCGTCCTCTTGACGGGACACGGCGGGCCCGAGATGCTCGACGTACGCGACGACGTCCCCGTGCCGCTCCCCCGCAACGGCGAACTCCTGATCGAGGTCGCGGCGTGCGGACTCAACAACACCGACGTCAACACCCGCGTCGGGTGGTACAGCCGGTCGGTGACCGAGGCGACGTCGAGTGATGGCTTCGCCGAGACAAGGCCCGACGACGCGACCTGGGGTTCGGGCGGACTCGTGTTCCCCCGGATCCAGGGTGCCGATCCGTGCGGGCGCGTCGTGGCCGTCGGGGGTGGGGTCGACCCGTCGCTGCTCGGTCGACGGGTCGTGGTCGATCCCTGGGTCCGCGACCCCGAGCGTCCGCACGACCGGTCGCTCGCCGGGTACCTGGGCAGTGAGTTCGACGGTGGGTTCGCCGAGTTCTGCCGAGTGCCGGCGGTCAACGCCCATGCGATCTCGGTCGACGAATCGGTCGTGTCCGACGTGGAGCTCGCCGGGCTGGCGTGTTCGTGGTCCACGGCGATGCACATGCTCGAACGGGTCGCGTTGGCGGCCGGGCAGCGGATCGCCGTGACCGGCGCGTCCGGTGGCGTCGGCACCGCTCTCGTGCGGTTGGCTGCGCTGAGAGGCGCCGACGTGACGGCGATCTCGTCGGCATCGAAGAGCGATGCCGTCGCCGCCCTCGGGGCCGACCGAGTGGTCGCCCGAGACGCGGACGACGTGGCCGGGTCCGCGGTCGAGGCAGCCGGCGGACCCTTCGACGTGGTGGCCGACGTGGTCGGCGGGCCCGATGTCGGCATGTGGCTCGATGCGCTCGATCGAGGTGGGCGCTACGTGACCTCGGGGGCGATCGCCGGGCCGATCGTCGACGTCGATCTCCGCGTGCTGTACCTCAACGACCTGGAGATGATCGGTGCCACCGTGTTCCCGCCGCCCGTCTTCGAGACGCTCGTCAGCCTGGTGAACGACGGGTCGGTCGTTCCCCCGATCGCCGCCACCTTCCCGCTCGCGGAGATCGGCGCAGCTCAGGAGACCTTCGGCCGCAAGGACCACGTCGGCGCGATCGTGCTCGAGATCGCCGGCTCGGGACCGCACGCTGATCCTCATGTGATCCCCGTCTGACCGCACCTCGATCCGTCGGCGCTTCCATCTCGGCCACGACTGGCCGTCCGGCACACTCCGTCTCGCGTGACATGTGCGACACGGGTCGGTTCCGACGGGTCCCTCACGTACGTTCACCCGGCTGCCGACACACGCTGTCGAGCGAACGACGCGCAGCTGATGTGGGCCCACCCGTTGGTGGTCCGGAACGTCCGAGACCCGACGAGGTGAATGACATGGCCATGACCGAGACCGACGCGCGCGGCGCGTCGTCGAACCGATTCGTACCGAGCGGCCTGCACCGCTGGCGCGGCGAGTGGGGAAACGCCCGGGCCGACCTGCTGTCGGGCCTCGTCGTCGCCCTCGCGTTGATCCCTGAAGCGATCTCGTTCTCGATCATCGCCGGCGTCGACCCGAAGGTCGGGCTCTACGCATCGTTCTCGATCGCCATCATCATCGCCCTCGCCGGGGGCCGGACCGGCATGATCTCGGCGGCGACCGGCGCGATGGCGCTCGTCATCGTCGACCTCGTGGCCGACCACGGCGTGGGGTTCCTCTTCGCCGCCACGATCCTCGCGGGCGTCATCCAGATCCTCTTCGGATGGCTGCGCGTCGGGTCGTTGATGCGCTTCATCCCGCGCACCGTGATGCTCGGGTTCGTCAACGCGCTGGCGATCCTGATCTTCCTCGCTCAGGTGCCGCACATCCTCCTGTCGGACGAAACGGCCGCCGTGCGCTCGGCGCAGCTCGGCACCAACCTGGCGTTCATCGCCGCCGGTCTGGCGATCATCTACGGGCTCCCGCGGGTGACGAAGGCGGTTCCGTCACCGCTGGTGGCCATCGTGGTGCTCGCCGGCATCGTGATGACGTCGGGCATCGACCTCCCCACGGTCGGCGACATGGGCGAGCTGCCCGACTCGTTGCCGTTCCTCGCGTTGCCCGACGTGCCGTTCACGCTCGACACGCTCTGGATCATCCTGCCGTACTCGATCACGCTCGCCCTGGTGGGTCTGCTCGAGTCGCTGCTCACGGCGCAGCTGCTCGACGACATGACCGACACCGACTCCGACAAGAACGTCGAGGCTCGCGGCCAGGGCGTGGCCAATGTGGCGACCGGCTTCCTGGGCGGAATGGCGGGGTGCGCCATGATCGGCCAGTCGATGATCAATCACCGCTCGGGTGGTCGGACGCGTGTCTCGACGCTGGCGTCGGGCGTGTTCCTCCTGATCCTCGTGCTCGTGCTGGGCGACCTGGTCGCCGAGATCCCGATGGCGGCACTGGTGGCCGTGATGGTGATGGTCTCGATCGGCACGTTCTCGTGGAGCAGCATCGCTCCGTCGACGTTGCGCTCGATGCCGAAGACCGAGACGGCCGTGATGGTGACGACCGTCGCGATCGTGGTGATCACCCACAACCTGGCGTACGGAGTCGCGGCCGGCGTGCTGCTGTCGGCGGTGTTCTTCGTGCGGCACGTGTCGGAGCTCGTGACCGTGACGAGCGTGGTCGACCCCGACAACGTGGAGCGGCTCTACGCCGTGACGGGGCAGCTGTTCTTCGCCTCCACCAACGACCTGGTCCACAGGTTCCACTACGACGAGGTCGCCGAGAAGGACCACGTGAGCCGGGTCGAGATCGATCTGACCGACGCCCGGATCTGGGATACGTCGGCGGTCGCCGCACTCGACACGGTGGTCGCCAAGTTCGCCGAGCGGGGCATCGACACCGAGCTGATCGGTCTGAACCGCCACGCGGCCGAGCTGCACGGCAACACCTCCGGCAAGGTGACCACCGGCCACTGACGCTGGGGTCGGCTCGACGGAGCGTCAGACCGAGTACACGTCGTACGCCACTCCTTCGGCGTTGGTCTCGCCCAGCGCGACGCAGAAGGTGTTGTTGAGCCAGGCGTATCGCTCGTCTCCCGTCTCGAACCGTGGCGAGGTGCGGATGGTCGCCGTACCGTCGTCGTTCGGGACGCCGATGCCGGTGTACGTCACGTAGAGGTCGGCGCCATCGTCGGTGCGCATGGAGAGTCGTACGTCGAGTGCGAATGATCTGTCGGCACGCATCGTGATCCAGTCGCCCGACGCCACGCCCTCGGGCATGCTCGCCGAGATCCCCGGACCCTCGAACGTCGCCTCGCTGACCGTGGCCACCAGCCGTGTGCCGGACGGACCGGAACGGACCACCGGCCGTTCGACGTCGTTGGTTCGGGCCGAGAGCGTGCCGATGAACGTGGCGGGAAGAGCGTCGAGTGCCATGACCTGACGGTACGTGGTGGGGCCCGACCCGGTTCAGGCCGCGTCGTCCCGTCGCTGCTGGAGAAGGTCGGGCAACGCCCGCGAGTGCTCCGTCCCGTCGGGGAGGAAGACCGTGAGTTGTCGGGAGCTCGCATCTAGCTGCAACCGCCATCGTCCCTCGTGACATCGATGGTGGTGGTACGAGCAGAGCGGCACCAGATTGTCGAGGTCGGTCGGACCATGCATGTCCTCCCACTCGTCGACGTGGTGGATCTCGCACCGGTCGACGTCGGTGTCGCATCCTCCGACCGCGCACGTTCGGTACATCGACCGCAATGCCGCCCGCTGAGCCGGCGTGGCGAGGCGGCGACCTCGACCGACGTCGAGTGGCATGCCTGCCGAGTCGAGCACGACCGGGATCAGGTTCGCCTCGCACGCCAGTCGTCGCACCGTCTCGACCGGGATCGGAGTTCCGTCGGAATACTCGGCGATCGAGTGCTCGTGCAGTCCGTGGACCAAGGTGTCGAGGTCGGTCAGCACCTGCACGTCAGGCGGCGCAGTCGATCCGGCCGACGACCCCGCTCCGCCCGGTCGAGTGACGAGCTGGACGAACGCGTCAACAGCCACCTGTTCGCGACGCCGATCGGACTTCTCGGGCCGGCGGGACAGCGTGGTGGTGAGCGAGTCGAGCCGGCGCTTCACCCGCTGGTAGTCGTCGGGATGCAGGTCGGCACGGATCCACCCCATACCTGTCTCGTCGTTGACACCGTGGGACAGCTGCGCCCGCTGTCGTTGCCGCTCCGAACGTTCGAGACCGCCGTCTGCCGTCAGCTCGTCGATGACCCGACCGAGGTGGGGGGAGAACTGCGACGGCGTGGTGGAACAGGCTCGATCGGACAGCTCGTTCTCCCTCGCCAGCATCTCGGCGCGAGTCGAGTCGTCGACGCGCCCCATCGCCGCCGCGAGGGCGTCGACGTGCTCGTCGGACACCCGACCCTTCTCGAGGTGCCCCTCCAACGTGGGCGCGTCTCCCAGAGCCTCACCCCGGCGTCGAGTCTTCTCGGCCTCGCGCCGTGAACCCTTCGACGTGCGACCGATCGTGTCGGTGACCGGCAAAGCGGCGCCCACCTCGGCCAGCTCACCGAGCCGGCGCGTGATCCTGCCCTCGATCGAACTCAGCCGCCCTCGAAGCGCCCGGAGATCGGACAGCGCAGCGGTGAGCGAGCCGGCCGTCGACGAGTCGACGTCGAGGCCTCCCACCCGCTGTGCCAGTCGTGCGATCTCCATGCCCACCATTCTGACGAGGGGGTGTGACAGGGTTCGCGAGCCGCCGACCGTGATCGCACGCACATCGCGCCGGCTGACGACTAACCGGACGAGTCTTCGACACGCGAACCGACCTTCCAACCGAACGACCCAACGAAGTCAGCGAAGCAATCGTCGCAGACCCAGTGGCGTCGATCGTCGGTCGTGTAGCCGACGGATTGGTCACCGCCTCGCCCGAACTTCGCCCAACAGAAGGCGCAATGATCGTGATCCCAGTCGGGGCGTGGCGCCACCCACTCCAGGCGCGTGAGCGACACGCCTTCCAAGAAGTCCCGCTGAGCCTGGAGCCGCCAGTCATCCTCGATCGGATCGCGGGCTGCCACGCAGCGAGTCTCGCACCTCATCGGGTGCACGCCAGCGGTACGTCAATCGTGGTCGATCACTGCCCCGGCGCCGACGGCGGCGCCAGCGAGCCACATCGGCAACCCCGATGCCTGCGCCGGCGATCAGGAGCAGCGTCACGTGGATCGAACGACTGTCGTTGTCGGTGAACACAACACGCCGGTGACGAGCAGCGCGGCGAAGCCCACCCACCAGGCGACTCGTTCCAAGGTCGACCGTTCGTCGTCGTTCTCGCGCGATTCCGTCGACATGGACCGCCCCAACCTCACGCAAACGACACGGCGTCGGAATCGTCGGTCACGTTCTGGGTCTGACCCCAGGCGTGATCAGAAGTCTTCGTCGAAGGCGACGTCTCCTTCGACGCCGACCTGGTACGACGAGACGGTCCGCTCGAAGAAGTTCGAGAGACCCTGTACGTCCTGCAGCTCCATGAAGCTGAACGGGTTCTTCGATCCGAACTCGCTCGAATAGCCGAGCGAGGCGAGGCGACCGTCAGCCACGAACTGCAGATACTCGCGGGTGTCGGCGAGGCTCATGCCCTGCACACCCTCGGCGAGCACGTCTTCGGCGAACTGGTACTCGCAGTCGACCGCCTCACGCAGCATCTGGCGGATGTCGGCCTCGAGCTGCTCGTCGAACAGCTCGGGCTCCTCGGCCCGCACCGTGTTGACGACCTCGAGCGCGAAGTTCATGTGACACGACTCGTCGCGGAACACCCAGTTGGTGCCGTCGGCGAGACCGTTGAGCAGACCCTTCGACCGCAGGAAGTACACGTACGCGAACGCGGCGAAGAAGAACAGACCCTCGATGCACGTGGCGAAGCACACCAGGTTGAGCAGGAACGACTTGCGCTGCTCGGGGGTCTCGATCTGATCGATCGACTCGATCGAGTCCATCCACTTGAAGCAGAACTCGGCCTTCGCCTTGATCGACGGGATGCTCTCGACCGCCGCGAACGCCGCCTCGCGCTCGGCCATGTCGGGGATGTAGTTGTCGAGCAGCGTGAGGTAGAACTGCACGTGCAGTGCCTCTTCGTAGAGCTGGCGCGACAGGTACATCCGGGCCTCGGGGGCGTTGATGTGCTGGTACAGGTTGAGCACCAGGTTGTTCGCCACGATCGAGTCGCCGGTGGCGAAGAACGCCACGAGCCGCGACACGAGATGCTTCTCGGCCGGCAGCAGTTTGCGGTCGAGGTCGACCAGGTCGTCGGAGAAGTCGATCTCGTCGACGGTCCACGTGTTCTTGATGGCGTCCTTGTACATCTCGTAGAACGCCGGGTACCGCATCGGTCGGAGCGTGAGGTCGAAGCCCGGATCGAGGATGTGATTCGGCCGGGCGGAACCGACCGGAGCGGTGGTCGCCGACGCGATCGTGTCGGACGCCCGCTCGGTGTCGGGGTAGGTGGAGATCGGGTCGATGAGTGCCATCAGTCGCACGCCTCACATGCTTCGGGGTTCTCCAGCGAGCAGGCGATGGCCTC
>JBCDAK010000090.1:0-18497 GCA_039185545.1 Actinomycetota bacterium | reverse complement strand
TCCCGTCGACGAACTCGGCGGCGAGCGAGACGAAGAGCGCGTTGAGGACGAAGGTGAACAACCCGAGCGTGACCAACACGACGGGCAGCGCCACTCTCACCACGAACGGCCATGCCACGGCGTTCAACACCGCCAGGATCACCACCGCTGCGAGAGCGCTCGCGAAGCCCTCGACGGACACGCCATCGAGGAGTTGATCGAGCAGCACGAGCATCACCGCCTGCGCAACACCGAGCACGGTGATGCGCACGATCCGCCACGACCCCGGCGACCGCTCGACCGTCAATGGCGGCGGCCCGTCGGGTCGAGCAGTGCGATCGTCCCCCGGCGCCATCACGCCCCATCGTGGTCGATGTCGCCGGGCCGGTCGCGTTTGTCCGGCGATCCGACGAAGAACCGCCCTTCACAGGTGCCGAGTCCTCCACCGAGACCAAATCACCACGATCGACGCCGGGATCCGTGCGAGGCTCGTCGCCGACACCGACGAGAGGATCACCATCGATGCCCAATGCCTCGGGACGGTTCGTTCACGGCGAGCTGATCTCCGCCCACGAGCTCAACACGACGACCGATCTCGGCGCCGGCTCGGCGAGCGGTGCGGAGTCCTGGTCCGTCGTGGACTTCCATGCCCACCGCAGCGGACCGCTCCTCGCATTCACGACAAAGGTCGAGCGCGTCGGGACGGTCATCAGCGTCCGATCGGACGGCGACCTCGACAACGAACTCGTCGCGATCCTCCCGCTCGAGTGCCGCGGCTCGATCGGCTGGAGCCAGTCCGTGTGCTCGGTCCACGTGGGTCGCCGATGCGCCGGTTTCTATGACGCGACCACCGGCGGAGTGCACCTCGCAAGCGTCGAGCCCGCGGCTGGAGACATCTCGATCGGAGAGGAGATCACCCTCGGCGGTGTCGTCCTCCTCGACTGACGAAGTCGGACGTGAGGGCCGCCACCGACGGGACGGTCGCCATCAGCGGAGCTCCTCGCCTGACCGCACGCCGACGCACGTCGTACCGTCGGCGCGGTGGCGATCCCGATCGAGCCCGGCCAGGTCTGGCGAGCCGACGACGGTGCGCTGCTCCTGGTCGGGTCGCGTCACGACGAGTACGAGATCTGGACGGTGCGGGATCCCACGGCCGACGATCCGCTGGAGATGTCTGCGATGACGGGGACCGAGATCCGAGCAGGACGCCGGCTCCTCCGCGACGCACCACCCGGCTGGACCTGACAGGCGACGACTCAGTCGTCGAACTCGTCGTCCTCGAACTCGTCGTCTTCGTCGTCGAAGTCGTCGTCCTCGTCGTCGAAGTCGTCATCCTCAAGATCGTCGAACTCGTCGTCGAAGTCCTCGTCGAACTCGTCGTCGAACTCCTCGAACTCCCGGTCGGCGGGCGGCTGGCCCGGAACACAGGTCTCGAGGTGTGAGTTGTCCCGTTCGAGTTCGTCGAGATCGAGCACGGTCGGTCCCTCGACGATCTGGCCGGGGCTGTCTTCGTCGGGGACCACGTACTGGACGTCCGTGGTG
Source organism: Actinomycetota bacterium (assembly GCA_039185545.1). GTDB lineage: Bacteria > Actinomycetota > Acidimicrobiia > Acidimicrobiales > Ilumatobacteraceae > Ilumatobacter_A. Next base: position 16,976 of record JBCDAK010000090.1, on the reverse strand, counting down.
TTCGAGAGCGTCCCTCCGGTGAACGACACCTCGGCCGTCGCACTGATCCGCACACCGACGTCGAAGTCCTCGACGGTCACGTCGCGGATCTCGATGCCACGTTCGTTCCGGAAGTGGCCGACGTCGATGCCGATCGTGTCGCCGGTGCCGTCGCCGACCAGCCGCAGCCCGTCAACCGTGATTCGGTTGGCGTAGGGAGCGGCGAAGGCGAGTTGATCGACGTTCCAGATGACCGAGTCCGAGAAGGTCGACCGCAGCTGGTCGTCGTAGGCCGCGGGCGGATCGAGGGTGCAGTCCTCGTAGTGGAGCCCGTCGCCGAAGAACTCGGTGTGGAGGTAGTACAGCTGGACACCGCGGGTGACGCTGTACGCCTGGTTGCCGATGAACGAGCCGATCGGCACGTCCATGATCTGCATGCGGGTCCCGGGCGGGCCGATGAGTTCTCCGCCGGGCACGTTCGCGGAGTCGTGGAAGGCCTTGGTCGTCGAGCCGTCGGGAGCCTGTTCGAGGAGGCCCTCGGGCCAGATGATCAGAGCGTGACCGGACACGCCGGTGAACACGTTGTTCTCGACGCGGACGTTCGGGGAGTGGAGCCACATCCCGTCGCCCTGGAAGCCGTAGTCCTGTCGGCCTTCTCGTGCGTCGGGATCGAACTCGTCGCCCTCGGGACCGGCCTTCAACGGCAAGTTCGGGTTCACGATGCGCATCGCGATGTTCCCGTCGAACGATCCGATCTCGTCGCCCGCCTCGGTGTAGTAGGCGGCGCCCACGATGTCGTAGGCAACGTTGTCGGTGAAGGCGACGTGCGACGAGTGATTGACGAACGCCCACCCCGGATCGTCGGACACCACGCTGCCGTTCACCCTCGCCGGTGTGGAGTCGCGACCAGTGCCGCCCCGGTGGAAGTGAAGGGAGTACCTGCCCCGGACGTTGTCGCCACCGAGCACGCGAGCCGGGATGTAGGGGTCGAGGTCGATGAACTCGATGTCGTCGTACCCGGTCGCCTTGTCCGAACGCCCCAAACCTCGGAACGAGGCGAAGTCGATCGACGCGTCGTTCGTGTGCATGACCATCACGTGCCCTCGGCGGGCGACGTCGGGGTTCTCCGACGAGAACTGCACGTTGCGGGAGAGGTTGGCGACGTGCACCTCGAGATCTGGTCTCGGTGCTGCGTGGTCGAGCTCGAGCGGCGCGTCGAGTCGGACCACGTCGCCGTCGATCGATGCGATCGTGCGCCGCTCGTCGCTGGTCGGATCGTCCGGATCGGTGCCCGCGATCGCGATCACGTCACCGGGCTGCCACCCGGCCGTCGACTCGGCGAGGCGGATCGACGTGTCGCCGGCCATCGGGAACTGGGACACCGCAGCGAAGGAACTCTTCTCCGATCCGTGGATCGTCGCCCTGCCGTGGAGGATCGCTCCCCGGCTGACCAGCGTCGGATCCCACTCGCGGTCGATCGGCCCGTCGTCGGCGAACACGATGCGCGCCGTGACGTCGGCGCGGATCGGTGCGGAGGAGGTCCCGATCTCCAGAACTCCTGTCGGGGTGGCCACCAGTGTGTCCACCTGCAGCTCGGTGTCGACGGCCGGATCGAATCGCAGCGTCCCGTCGACGCGAATCGTCTTGATCTCACTCGGCAGTACCCCGTCGATCGTGACGGTGACGCCGGCGGGGACGTGCACACGGCTGCCCTCGGACGGCTCCGTCCCGACGTCCCAGATGTTGGCCGACGACCAGTTCCCGGACTCGGCTGCCACATGCGTTGCGGCCGCTGGATCGACGAGGGCCATCACCGCTCCGTGGGCCTCGGCACCGGCCGCTGCGTGATCTGCAGCCCCGTCCCCTGCGTGATCCGAGGACCCGCGTTCGTGGTCGTGCGCTGCGTCCGTCGTCAACGTCCCTGCGTCCTGTTCGTCGGCGACCGCTGCGCTCGGCGACGTGTCGATGGACCCGGTCGGCGAGGGCGTCGAGGATTCGCTGGCACACGCAGCACCGAGTGACGCGACGACGGCAAGCGGAAGCATCGTGCGGCCGAAGCGACGGCGCTCGGGGAGGGGCTGAGTCATGCTGCGATCCTCACGAGAGGGTCGTGAGGATCGCATGAAGCGCGCCGGGGACCACGATGGGCGGTTCTCGTCCGTCGGCCGTGATGAGCGTCATTGCCGAATACATTCAGATCTGACTAGAGTCATCTTCGAGCTATGAGCAGCGCCGAGTCCGCTCGCGTGGGAACGAGAACCGAACGCCGCAGGGCCGCCACTCGCGCCCGTGTCGTCGACGCGGCCGAACGACTCATGCGAGATCGAGGCGTCGACGATGTCACCGTTCAGGACATCACCGAGGCAGCCGACATCGGCCACGGCACCTTCTACCTGCACTTCACGTCCAAGGGCGAGGTGCTCCGACCTGTGATCGAGCGGCTGGCGGCGCCCGTTGCCGAACGCATCGACACGGCCGCCGGTGGCTCGACCGATCCAGCGCTCCGAGTCGCGCTGGGCGTTCGACTCCTGCTGCGGGCGATCGCCGAGGATCCTCTCTGGAGCTGGTACTCGCGCTCTGGATTGTCCTTCAGCAACCTCGTCGCCGACATGGGAAGAGAGCCGCGCGAGGACATCACCAACGGCCTCGACAGCGGCCGGTTCGACGTCGACGACGTGGCGAGCACGGTCAGCTTCATCGATGGAGCCATCGTCGGTGTCGTCGCCGCGCTCGACGAGGGCGCACCCGTCGACGAGCTGGCCGACACGACGGCCGAGCTGATGCTGCGGGTGCTCGGCATCCCGGCCGACGAGGCGGCGCGTCTCGCGCACATGCCGATCGACGAGCCCGCATCCACGAGAACGGAGACGTAGCAATGGCGACGATCGAGCGATCGACACCGAATCCCAGGCTGATGAAGCTCCTCAATCCGATGGTCGCCTTCCTCGTCCGACGAGGGTGGGGCCCGGTCAGCCGACAACTGATGGAGATCCACTGGACGGGCCGCACGTCCGGTCGGGAGTATTCGACACCGGTCAGCCGACTCGACATCGGCAACGGGCTCTTCACGACCACTCGTGCGCCCTACAAGCACAACTTCGCCGGTGGCGCCCCTGCCACGGTCGTGATCGACGGTGAGCGTGTGTCGTACGTCGGCACGCTCGTCGCCGACCCGGAGGCGGTCGGCGCCCGGATGCGGACGATGCTCGATGCGCTCGGTCCGAAGCGGGGACCGCGAGCGTTCGGCGTCACGATCGACGGAGACCCGACCGAGGAGGAGCTCGCCTCCTACGCAGCTGACGCCGGCGTGGCCGTGATCGACTTCGAGCCCGCCTGACGCGACGAGACACGCAGCAACCGGACGGCCAGTCGGACCTGGGTCTGCAGTGTGGGCCCAACCGCACAGCTTTCGAACCCCCTTCCGAAGCTCCCGACCCCTCTCCGCCAGCGCCGTCAGGCAGCGAACCCACCGACTCGCCAGCGCCGGTTGAGCCGAGCCTAGGTCGATGAGCTCATCGAGCTTCGTCGCGAGGGCCGGCCCGTCAACGACATCGCCGCACACTTCGGCATCCATCGAGACACGGTCCACCGCCACCTGAGCCGCAACGGTCTCGTCTCGGAGAGGGGCCCGCTCATCACGGCGCCCGGCTGGACCACGTCGTCGAGCGCCAATCAACAGAAGCCTTGACTCGTTGTGGTGGCTGTTGACGTTGTCCTCGAGCACGGTCCCTGGGGTTGACCATCCGACTGTGGTGACAGCGATGTCACGATTCGGCAAGTGGTTGTCCAGCCGCACCCTGTTCGGGGACGTTTGTGACCGGTAGACCGGCGTGGGCTGAGTTGCGGCCGGCGAGCGGCCGTGGCGTTCTTCACGAAAGAGGCTGTCATGTCCGTCATCGAACACATCACGCTTCGACTCAACGACGACGTCACCGCTGAGGAGTTCTCGGCAGCGAACGCACGTGTCGAGTCCGAGTACCTCCCGGTGCAGCCTGGTTTCAATCCGGGCAGCCGTGTCACGACCGTCGATGGGGATGGGGTGTGGAGCATTTCGTTGCGATGGGACAGCGGGTGGGACCTCGATGCGTCGATGGCGGCGTTCATGGATGCTCCGGCCACGCAGGACTACCTGGCACTTGTTGACGCGTCGTCCATGACGATGGGTCGCAGCGTCGAGGTCGCGTCACCTGCTTCGCCGCGCCTGGACAACGCCCGCCGCCTGTATCTGGAGGGCATCCGCGACGGCGATGCGCGTCGGGCGGTCGAGCGCTACACGGGTGACCGCTACACGCAGCACTCGACGGGTGTCCGCGACGGCGTCGACGGGTTCGTTGAGTTCTTCGAGCCGTTCATCGCACGCAATCCGTCGCGAGACATCGAGCTGGTTCGCTGTTTCGTGGACGGGCGGTTCGTCTTCGTTCAGGCGGCACAGAACATCAACGACGGCGAGACGCGTTGGGTCACGACCGACCTGTTCGACACCGATGGCAACGCCAAGGTCGTCGAACACTGGGACGTCATCCACGAACTCGGCGGGCCGAACCCGGCGGGCCACACACAAGTCGACGGGTCGACGACAATTCGTGATCTTCACCTGACCGAGGCGAACAAGCTCGTCGTGCGTCGGCTGCTGACGGAGGCCTTCGTCGAGGAGCCGACGGCTGCGTTCGACGAGTTCATCTCGAGTGAGAGGTATGTGAACCACAACCCCGACGCGCCTGATGGCCTCGACGCGTTGGTGGAGATGGATCGTTCGGCTCGCTCACGTGGCGAGACGTTGTACTACCCGCGGGTGCATCGGATCATCGGCCAGGGGAACTTCGTGGTGTCCTTCGCTCATCAGGTGTGGAACGACATCGACTACGCGGCGTTCGACATCTTTCGCCTGGAAGGCGGGCTGATCGTCGAGCATTGGGACAACGTCGAGGTGCTGCCCGATCCTGCCGATCTGGTCAACTCCGGCAAGTTCTGATCGTCGACGAGGCGTCGACCGTCGTCACCAGAGGCCCGCGCCTCGCGCTCGGATCGCGGACGGCGGCGAACCGAGGTGTCGGGTGACGAACTTCGAGAAGCTCGATGGGTCGGTGAATCCGAATGCCGCTCCGACGTGTCCGATCGGTACGGAAGTGCGAGCGAGGAGTCGCGTGATGTCGTTTGCGATCCGTTCGTCGAGCACTGCTTTCGCCGAGCGGCCGACGGCGGTATGGCAGGCGCGATCGAGGGTGCGAGTGCTGTAACCCAACTCGCGGGCGCAGGACGCCACGGAGGGCCGCTCGCGAAAGTGGGCTTCGACGAACTCGCAATAGCGGACGTACGCCTCCGGGAGGGCCGACGGCGTGGTGGCGTCGCCCGCGTGCTGGTGTAGACGGGCCACCAGGACAGCCAGCAAGCCCTCGATCAACATCACCGAAGCGGCAGAACCGTCGAAGCGGCTCTGTTCACGTCGGATCGCACGCACCGCATCTCGAATCGTCACGAAGTCATCGGTGGAGAGGTCCCACATCACCGTGACGTCGCTCCCTGGGAACCACTCCTGCCCGGGCATGGTCGCCCGGGCGAGCCCTGCTCGGAACGCGACGACGTGTGCGTCGAAGTCGGGGTCGAACTGGTACTCGTGGACCTGCCCGGGGTGGACATGGAGCACGCGTCGCGGCCGCATCTCGATCGGTTCGAAGTCGACGTGGTGAACCCCGCGACCGCTGCCACAGACGATCAGCTGGTGAAAGTCGTGACGGTGTCGCATGCGGAGGATCCGAGGGTCAGCCCGATCGCGAATCTCCGAACGTCGCACGACCTCGACGGGGAGCAGCGGATGCGGTCGCGGCTGAAACCCAACGTCGGGGGGCGCCGTCAGATCACCAGGGCGCCCTGCTCCAGACACCCGCTCACCCTACGTCGAGTCGGTTGTCCAGATCCGGCAAGCAGTCGTCGAATCCAGCGCCTCGCGAACCACCGTGCGGCATCTATGAGTGGAGCATCGCCCATCGTCCGGCAATCCAGATCACCCCTTCGACACGAGGTTCCCATGACTCCCACACCCCGCCCACCATCGAACCAGCGGCGATTCGCGGCGCTCGCCACGGCCATCGCCGTTGTCGTCGCAGCCTGTGGCTCCGACCGCAACGATGCGACGCCGAGCATCGCGCCGGCCGCGTCCGAGACGCCGACGACCGCGGTCTCTGCGACGTCCGACACGTCCATCGAGCCCGTTGTCACCACCCGAGCCAGCGGTCTCACCGTCACCGTGCAAGAGGCCGGGAACGTGACGGTGCACACGTTGACTGCCCCGGAGGACGTGTTCGCCAATTCGACGCACATCTTCGAGACGGAGAACAGTCTGGTGCTGGTTGACACCCAGTTCCTCCTCCCCAATGCACTGGACATGCGCGCCTACGCCGACGATCTCGGCAAGCCCATCGATCGGATGTTCATCACCCATGCCCACCCCGATCACTTCCTCGGCAGCGAAGCCTTCGCCGATCTCGACCTCTTCGCGTTGCCCGACGTCACCGCCGAGATCGCCAAGATCGGCGACGCCGAGATCGCAGAGAAGCAAGCCGACTTCGGCGACGCGATCGCAACCAGCTTCGTCGTTCCCGAGACCCTCGAGACCGGCACCGTCGAAATCGACGGCATCGACTACGAGCTGTCCGAAGTGCTCGATGCCGAAGCCCCCGTCCAGCTCGTCATCGAGATCCCGTCCGCAGGCGTGATCGCCGTCGGCGACATCGTCTACAGCGGCGTGCACCTCATCATGGCCGGCGCGCCCGACACCTGGACCAACGCCCTGACCGATCTCCAGGCCTCGAGCGCCCGATACCCGATCGTGCTGCCAGGGCACGGTATGCCGACCACACCGGACGCCTACGACGCCAACATCGCCTGGCTCGCCGAAGCCAGCGAGCTTCTCGCAGACGGCGCCGACTTCGAGACCTTCAAGAACGGACTGACCGAGGCGTTCCCCGACCGAGGCATGCCGGCCGCCATCGACTTCGTCCAACCCTTCCTCTTCCCCGACGACACCGACACCGCAGTGCTCGTCGACAAGACCGCAACCGACGTGACCTTCGGCGAGTGCTCAGAGCTCGCAGTCGGATCCGTCCTTCCGCTCGACTCCCTCCAAGCTCAACTCCCCGACGACGTCACCGCCCTCAGCCTCACCGCCCAAGGCACCATCTTTGACGGCTCCGACGACCTCGGCGTCCTCATCGCACGGACCCTGCGCTGCGAAGACATCACCGTGACGACAGCGGAGGGCGATGTCTCTGACGGTCAGTACCTCGCTCATGTCGGCACCCCGATCGACACCAGCGAACTCCCCGCCACGCCGTACTCGAATGACGGCACAAACGGCGCCGACTTCAACAACTACGTCTTCGGCTACTACTCCGACTCGACAGCGTTCGTCGACGCAATGCAGGCCGCCGGAGTCTCCGGCGCCGACGTTGCCACCATCACGATGAACGACACCCCAGCAGGAGGCTGCGTGATCACCCGAAGTGTCGCCGTCGCCGCCAACGGCGCCTTCGGCTTCGAAGCCGTCGGCGAGATCCCCGACGCAACATGCGCCCAACCAGACACGCCGTTCATCGCGAACTGGTGGAGCGTCAACGAAGGCAACGCATCAGCACTGTCCAACGAAATCGCCGAGCAAGTCGCGATCTTCATCGACACCAACGAGACCATCGTCACCATCACCCCCACCGGCGAACTTCTGCAAACCATCGCCGGAACCGATTCCTTCACCGCCGACGCCTTCGGCGTCATCGGACTCATCCCCGCAACCGACGCCGCATCGATGACCATCACCACCCTCACCTGAACCGCACACCGGCACATCGGACCACAACGCCCCGACCGGGCTCGACGCCGCACGCGGCGACGTCGAGCCCGGCGCAATTCCACCCCCGACCCACAGCCCCTCGATCACACCGTCTCATCGACAGCGATCACTCCAGCGACGTCAACACGATCGCTCGGCCACCCGAGACCCGCTCGGAGGTGCCCGACTCAAGTCGGGCGCAGGTCAGACCAAGAAGTCGAACGGCCGACCGGCGACGACCGACCGGACCGACCCAGCGGACGCCAGTCCGCGAGTGCGCGCCGATCGCAGGACGCATCGTTGCCGATCTCGAGCAGGTCGGGGGGACTCCCCAAGTTGCGATTCTGACCAGCCAGATCAGTTCCACCAATGATCTGACGGTCCCGGGCCGGCCAGGTTGTCGAACCGATCATGAGGATCGGCCCCGGTGGTAGTCGAGTCCATGGCTCCTAGTCACCGAGGCGGTCGGCAGCGTCGTGGATTGCGCGTGAGGCCAGCCGGAGCGCTTCGCTGGCGGCTCGTTGCGCTCGGCGGTCGAGAGCGTCGAGCGCCTCTTCGACGGCTTGCCCGCATGGCCGATACACCCGGGCGAACGCTTGGTACGTGGCGGGGGTGAGGGCGACTTCGCTGCGACGGCGGTCGTTCGGGTCGGGTCGTCGTTCGACGTAGCCGGCTGCAGCGAGCCGATCGACGAGTGTGGTCACGGTGCCAGAGGTGAGCCCGAGCCGCTCGGCGAGGTCACCGTGGCTGAGCGGTCCGTGCTCGAGCGCGTTGAGGGCATGGAGATCGGAGCGGTTGATACCGAGCGCTCGGCTCGCAGCGCGTTCGAAGGCGTCCATGGCGGCGCCGAGCGATCGAACCTCGACGAAGACGTCGCTGGCGTTGCCTTCCATCCCGACTTCCGTTTATCTTGACACTCGAATGATTTGATGTTCGAAGTGTATCGAACTGTCGAGGAGAGGTTGGCAGAGCAGTGATGAAGTGGACGGAAACGATCGAGGTCGATGCGCCCGCAGCGCAGGTCTTCGAGGCCGAACTCGATCAGGAGCACGTGATGGGCTGGTCAGCGTGGCCCGAGGCGACCGGCTTCGTGTGCGGAGTGGAGGGTGACGGCCGTTCGGTGGGCTCGGAGATCGTGTTCCGGAACAAGAAGGGTGTGGTGCAGGGTCGTCAGCGCATCGTGAGCATCGACGGCTTGCGCGTGACGAATCGGTTGGAGAACAAGGGTCCGTTCGGCACGACCATCACACCGAGAGTGGACTTCGTCGCAACGCCGATCGGTGACGATCGGACGAGGGCGGCGCTGGACTTCGAGGCGGAGGTTCCGCTGCCGTTCGGGGTTCGTCATCTCGTCCAAGCGGTGATGTCGCGGTGGGCGCGCAAGCTGCATGTGAAGGACCTCGAGCAGCTGAAGACCTACGTCGAGTCCGGTCGCGTTGATACGCCGAGTAGCTGATGGCGTCGGAGTTCGCATCCGCGACGCACTCGTCCAACGCGCTGCCATCACCGAGATGATCGACCCCGTGGCCGACATTGAACGAGACCCACATGCCGGACCCGTCCCCGACAGCGCCTGGCACGCGGATGCCGAATCACGCGCCGACACAGGCCGCGTCGAGATCTTCAACGCCACCCGCCCCGGCGGACTCGACGGCTGGACCATGGACCAAGACCAGTACGAAGCCGTCCGCGAACTCATCTTCGAAATGGTCGACGACCACGCCGACAACGACGGAGCCATCAAACTCCAGACCGTCGTCGACACCGCCCAAGACCGATACGGCAACCACGAACTCTTCCCCAAAGGCCGGCTCACCAACTATGTCCGGTACACCAAGACCGACATGGAAGCCCGCTGCGAGATCGAACGCGTCCCCCGCTCCAGCCCACAACGCATCACCCGCTGGAGAGACGCCTGACCCCTCGGCCACAGGTCGGGACGGACCCACGTACATCCGCGCCCGACCACGCGTCCGGGACCAGCGCGAGAACCGGAAGTACCGAGCGCATCGTGCCCGCGTGCCCGTGTCGCTTCCGCGCAAGGAGCCTGCGACCCAGCTGCACCACAACCTTGACGAGCTGTCGAACACGGGGACGAAGTGGGCGCAGAGGGACTCGAACCCCCGACATCTTCCTTGTAAGGGGCCGTCCAAGATCGAATGATGAAGGTCCCCCACCGGTCTGGCCGGGGCTCGTACCGTCGATCCGATGTGGTCGAGTGCCCAACCCGTCGTTGAGGTCGTCCAGCAGAACGACACCAGGCTCGTGGACGTGGCGATCGCTGTCGGCACGATCGGGGCAGCGGTCACGGCTCTGTGGATCCAGCGGTCGGACCGACGAGACGAACAACGGCGTCACCGAGCGGACCTCGCCGCGTCCGAGATCGCGTACGTGTACGCAAACGTGGTGATCACCCGATACCCGACCGGCGTCGGTTCGGGCGTACGGGTGGAGAACTACGGTTCGCAGCCACTCTTCGATGTTGACCTCGCCGTCGAGGTCAACGGCCGTTGGCTGTCTGCCGAGAGGATCGACTTCGTCAAAGCACTACCCGAACGCGCACCGAGTTCGAGGAAGCTCTTCAGCGGTGAGCGCGAGTTGTCCTTGATCCCGGCTGAGAGCAGGAACATCAGCCATGACGAGGTCGAGTCCGATGGGGGGCCGCCGTACCGGGTGACTCACCTTCGCACGCAGCACAACGTGCCGCTTCAGTCCACCAACGATGGAGCTTGGTCGACGATCCCAGACCCGCCGGGGCGCCTCACCTTCTGGCGACGCTGATCCTGTCCCGAGCGACACGTCGGCTCGAAGGAGCAGAGCCGCCCGGCCAACACATCACAACTCTCCAGCGAGGCCGGGCGGCTCCTGAAACGATGCTCTTCACGATCCGACCCGGAACCCGAACCCCGATCGAGATGCGCCTCCCCGTCGACCTCACGGACGGAACCGTCGAGACGTCGCTGAATGGCGGTATCCGGATCACGGGTACCCGGACGGTCGAGATCGACCCGTCTCCCTTCTCCTGGGAAACCAAGCGGCACTGCGGGCAGATCACGGTGACATCCGTTGATGGTGATCTGACTGTCGTCTCGATTCGGGTGATCGTTCGTGGCGCCCCGGTTCGTCAGCCTCGTCGCAGAGTTGACCCCGATAGTTCGGCACGCTCGAAAATGCGCACCGCCGATCTCATCGCGTCCGGCAAAGGTGGTTGGAGCGACATCACCGAGGGCGACTCGTACGAGTACTCATCGTTCGATCTGTCCGGATGACGACTGTCAAAGAAAGACCTAAAGATCGAAAGATATTGCTCACTGCTTTATCTCAAATTCCCTGTCTGGTTGCGCCAAGATCACCAATAGGGTGCGGAATGCCCGTCGAGGACCGAGCCTTTCGGACGTAGATGACGCCTCGGCGGGCACCACAAGCCATCCAACTGAAGGACCCTCCACCTGTGACCGGTGGGCGTAGCTCCCACGAGACGGGACGTACCGAAGATGCAGGCGGTGACAGGCATCCGAAGGCCGATCGGATCTAGCGGGCGCCCCGAGGAATCGGGCGGTGGGTAGAGGTCAAGGCGTGTCCGGGCTCACCCAAGATGGCAGCCGCCCGATTCCGAAACCCTGTAAGCGCCAGACGGCAGAGCCGCTTGGTGGAGCGGGTGCCCCCGACCACGGTGAGCGTGACCAGAAACGATTCAGATACTGGGTGCAGCCACGGGCAGACAGACGGGACCCGAAGAAGAGATCCAGGCTGCTTGCTCCCCTCTGTGATGCAGTCCGTCTGCACGCAGGGGGGCAAACACCCCAAAGAAGAGGGTGTGCTCGCGACGACGAACGAGGTGCGGCACGCACAACGAGCGAACGGAGCGAGATGGGGTGCTGCTACGTCAACACGATGATTGAGTGTTGACGTAGCGGCTCTAAGGAGAAGAACCGTCGTTTATCCGGCTCTTCCTGGTGATCTAACTGTCTCGACTCCGAAGAGTTGTGATGACTCTTTGCGGTGGCTGCCGACGCCCTTTCGATCGGGCACCCGGTGTCAAGGGTGCGAGGTGCCCGAGCTGTCGTCGAGCCTCCCAACGTCGAGTCGATCAAGATCCCCGACGTCGGCAGCGCAAGAAGCAGCTCTACGGAGGTCCGCACCAGCAGATCCGCTCTGCCCTTCGAGTGCTCGTTGATGCGGGCGGAGCGACGTGTCCTCGCTGCGGTCAGCCGATCGAACCCGGCCAGCCGTTCGACGCCGGTCACGACCCAGCAGGCGGACCACGACGGGCTGAACACCCGTCATGCAATCGAGGAGCACCCGACTGATCCTGTCCGGAGCAGCTCGCCGGGTCGAACAGACGTGGAGAGCACAGAGACAGAGAGCACCCTCGGACCGATCCGCTACGACGCCGCTGGCTACGCCCGTCGCCAGGCGCCCAGTCATCCCCTCGCCGACTCGAACGGTCGGGTCTACGAGCACAGGCGAGTGCTGTACGACGTCATCGGCAGCGAAGTGCACGGCTGCTTCTGGTGCGCTCGGCCAGTCGAGTGGGGAGCGACTGGCTCCCGTCGTCTGGTCGTTGATCACCTCGACGAGCGCAAGGACCACAACTCGCCCGAGAACCTGGTCCCGAGCTGCCAGCCCCACAACGTCGGTAGGTCGACGGGTCGCCTCTCACGTCACGCGGTAACTCGGGCAGGCGTCGGGCACCGCGGCACAGCGGTGCTGAACCCCTGTCCGCAACAGGGCCCGATGACCGAAGGAGTGTGACCCTCCTCGACGACGCACCCACGACGAGCGCCCCCACTCGTGAGCTGACCCAGACGACGGACCAGCTCATCGGAGTATCTCGTCAGCTCATCGAGCAGTCGCGGCAGCTCATCCGGGAATCACGTCGACTCATCGAGGAATCTCGCAAGCTCATCGAGGAGTCTCGCCAGCTCAACGAGCAGGCGCTTCGGATCCTGGACGCTCTCAACGCGTTTGTCGAAGAGATCCGGGCGACGCCGTGAGGTCGTTTCTTTGGGTGGGCTCGGCTGGCCCGCACCCAGCCCTATCCCAAGATCCACACACAGGCGGGCCCACACCGTGAGCCGCCGAAACCTGGGCGTCCTGATGGAGGGCGGACCGTGGGAGGACTACTCGGGGTCGATCGCCAGCCAGACGATGGAGTTCATCGAGAGCTTCTGCATCCTGCCGGAGACTCGCGAGCCGTTCGAACTGCTCCCGTTCCAGCGGGACCTGATCGAGGAGTGGACCGCTCCCGACGTCAAGGTGAGCGCAACCGTCATCGGCGCTGGTGCGGGCAAGACCAGCCTTCTCGGGGCAGTGTGCACGGCCCATCTCTTCCTGACCGACGAGGCCGCCGTGCCGGTCATTGCCGACACAGTTGGCCAGGCGTGGGAGACCACCCTCGGCAAGATCGCCCGGTACGTCGAGCTACACGAGGACCTCAACGCACGCACCACGGTTCTCGAAGGCCAGGGCAGTCGGCAGGGCGTCTACCACCCGTATCGCCATGGTCGAGCGTGGGCGGTCGCTGACAAGCCATCGCGCCTCTACGGACTGAACCCCTCGCTCGCCGTTCTCGAAGAGATGGGCGTCGCCTCCATCCCGACACTCGCTGCGTTGACGAACCGACTCGGCAAGCGTGACGGCGCCCGGCTGATCGGCATCGGCCATCCGTCGTTCGTCGAGGACAACGCGCTCTTGCATCTGCAACGACTCGCCGACGCGGGAGAGCTGCCCGAGGGCATGACCGTCCGCCAGTACGTGAGCCACCAGAAGGACCGCACCGACGAGTCCGGCTGGATCGACTCGAACCCGGGACTCCCCTTCGGCCTGCCCGACATCGACGCCATCCGTCTCGACCTCGCTCTCCCGGAGCAGGAGTTCCGACGCGTCCGTCTGTGCCAGCCACCGCAGGGGCACGCGGCCTGCTGGCTGAACGCTGATGACGACGACGAGTCAGCCGACGGCTACGAGGTATGGAAGCGCGCTGAGATCCCGCACGCGTTCGATGAGGACGCACCCACGTGGCTCGGGGTCGACGTGTCCAAGTCCTTCGACCACACCGCGATCGTGACGGCCCAGTTCCGGCCCGGCGACCGGCTCCACGTCAAGGCGAAGATCTTCACGCCGACCACGGATGCCACGATCGATCTCGACGAGGTTGGCGAATACATCCGCCAGCAGTGCAACCGCTACGACGTCCAGGCGGTCTGGTTCGACCCGGCCTGCTTTCACACGGCTCCGGTCCTCGCTGTTGACCTCCCGATGGTCGAGGTCACTCAGTCCCGCCAGCGGATGGCGCCCCTGGTCGGACGGACGTACCTGGCCCTTCGTGAGGGACGAATCACGCACGACGAGGACCGCCCGTTCACGACCCACGTGCTCGCAGCGAAGCGGCACTACGGCTCGGACAACTACGGGTGGACCCTGGAGAAGGAACGCCGCTCCGGCGTGAAGATCGACGCCGCCATTGCACTCGTCCTCGCTCATGGTGCGGCCACCGATGAGCCCGAGACCGAGCCCGACTGGAAGGACTTCAACGTTCGATGAGCAGCTTCTTCGACTTCTTCCGCGCCCGATCCCGAGATGATCGGCCGACGGTCCCACAGCCGATCGCATCGGTGCCGACGGGATCGTTTGCCACGTTCGGCGAGATCGTCGAGTCCGATCAGGCGGACATCAGCGGCCAGTCCATCACCGAGTCCAAGTTGCGGGGACTGCCCGCAGCGAACTTCGCAGTCAACAAGATCGCCAACGCCGTCGCCTCGATGAGTCCGCTTCGGGTGGTCGACGACGAGGACGAGACGGTCCGGGTGACGCCGACGCCGCTGGTGGCCAAGCGCCCGATGCCGACACTGGGCACCTTTGACTTCTGGCACTCGGCGATCAGCCACGCGCTCCGTCAGGGCAACTTCGTGGCGCTCCCGGTCGACTTCGATGAGCCGGGCTTCCCCCGCCAGGTGCTCCCGATTCACAGCGACTTCGTGAGCTGCCACCTCGACCGGGCGGGCTACACCGTCTACGAGATTCTCGGCAACGTGTTCTCGGCGGAGCAGGTGCTTCACGTCCGTGGACCTCACACGATCGTCGGCCAGCCGTGGGCACTGTCACCGGTCGCGGTGTTCGCCCAGTCACTCGGACTCAGTCTCGATATCCAGCGGTACGCCTCGAACTCGTTCCGATCCGGCTCGGTGCCCAGCGTGATCATCTCGCTCGACACGACCCAGGATCCGCCCGCCGAGGTCGTCGAGCGCATCCAGACGCAGTGGATCAACCGACACGGGTCCGGCCAGCGCCGCCCGGCGGTCACCCCGAAGACGATGAACGTCGAGACCGTCGGGTGGTCGCCTCACGACAGTGAGCTGATCGAGGCAATGAAGCTCGACGTCGCCACCATGGCGATGGTCTTCGACCTCGAACCTGCGGACCTTTCGACGTCACTCGGTGGGGACTCGACGATGACCTACGAGAACCTCTCCGATCGCCAGAACGCCCGCATCGTCGATGTGTTCGGACCGTGGATGCGTCGCTTCGAGGAGGCCTGGTCCGATCTCCTGCCCGAAGGTCAGTGCTCCCGCTTCGACCCTGAGCGGACGATGCGCATGAACGCCACCAAGCGAGCCGAGCTTCAACGGACCCGGATCGAGTCGGGCGTGACGACGGTCGACGAGGAGCGAGCCGCTGAAGGGCGCGAACCCATCCAAACCACCGAGGAGGCATCGAACGATGAATGATCACGCACGCAGCTTCGACATCGACAGCGACGGTCGCACCCTCGTCGGCATCGCGTTCCGATGGGATGCGCCGTCACTCGTCGCTGACCCCAACTCGACTCCGTACCTGGAGGAGTTCGCTCGCGGCTCGACAGACAAGACCCTCGACGAGCGTCCGAAGGTGCCGCTCCTCAAGCGGCACCGACTCGACCTCGACCCGCTGGGCGTCGCGACGTTCGAGCGCTCAGCCGAGGGGCTGATGTTCACCGCTCCGCTGTCGAAGACCCGCGAGGCAGACGAGACACTCGAACTCGTCAATGACGGAGCGATGCGATCCGTGTCGGTCCGGTTCCGGAGCTTCAAGAACGGTCGACGGACCTCCGCCGATGGAGTGGTGACCCGACGCCTGGAGATCGGTCTCCGAGAGTTGTCGCTCGTGCCGACCGGCTTCGGCCAACACGAGGGGGCGGAGATCCTCACCGTCCGGTCCGAGACGGACACGCCACTGCGTGACGCACTTCGGCGCCGACTTCTCCTGTCCGATCCCGTCTGAGTTGACGGAAGGGACGAACGACACGAGCCGGAGCCACAGCCGGACGACGAGCCGCAACGAGCACTCGCCGTCCACTGGATGAGCCACCACTCAGCAGACAGCAACTCCGTTGAGAGGAACATCCGTGAACCCCCGACTCACCGCCCTTCGCACCGAGCACGACAACCTGCGGTCGGCCATCGAGGCCATCGACGCCGCAGCCGCCGACGAGGCTCGCGACCTGACCGACTCCGAGCGCACCGAGAGCGACCAGCTCTTCGAGCGCATGGAGGCGCTCAACCCCGAGATCACCCGACTCGCCGACCGTCAGCGGTCGATGGACGAGACCGCTGGCATCCTCGCCCGGCTCGGCATCCCGGCCGCCCAGCCGAACGCCGACCACGTCCGTTCCGAGGACCCCGCCCCCACTGCGGGCGAGTGGCTCGTGAACTACAACCGAGCCCAGATCGGTGACACCGACGCGCAGGAGTTTCTGCGGGCCGCAGCTCAGCAGGGCCTCGCCGACAACCCGGGCGTCGTGCCCGAGTCGGTCGCCGCCGACATCATCAAGTTCGTCGACTCGGAGCGGTACCTCGTCAACTCGATGACGACCCGCCCGATGATGCGCGGCGATCAGAAGCAGATCCGTCTCGTGACACAGCCGGGCGTCGACGAGCAGACCGTCGAGTTCGAGGAGCTGACCAGCTCGAAGCTCTCGATCGTCAAGGATCCCGTCGCCCGCCAGACGTTCGGCGGATACGTCGAGGTGTCCGAGCAGGACGAGGAGTTCTCGGACCCGGTGCTCATGGACGAGCTGATCATGGGTCTGGCCGATCAGTACGCCATTCAGACCGACACCGCAGCCGGTGCCGGTCTGGTCGCAGCGGCCACCAACACCGCCGACCTGCCCCCGGCCACCACCGACCCGGACACG
>JBCDAK010000089.1:0-18563 GCA_039185545.1 Actinomycetota bacterium | reverse complement strand
GCGGTCACGGTGGCGGAGGGGCTCTCCGATCGTTTCGACGGCGGGGTCCACATCGTCGAGCTCAGCGGGTTGGTCGATGACGACGACGTGGCGGGCAGCGTCGCACGACAGCTCGGCGCGACGTCGCTCGACGGCTTCCGACTGCGCGCGTCGCGCGAGTCGACACTCGTGGTGCTCGACAACTGCGAGTCCGCGCTCACGGCCAGTCGGTCCGTCGCCGGTGACCTCGTCGACAGTCGGGTCACCGTGCTCGCCACGAGTCGATCACCGCTCTACGCGACGAGCGAACGCGTCGTCGCCGTGCGACCGCTCGTCACTCCGGCCGAGGCGACGTCACTCGATGGCGAATCGCGAGCCGACACACCGTCGGCGCTCGAATCCACGCCGGCGGAGAAGCTCTTCCTGATACGTGCTGCCGAGGCGGGCGCGACGTGGGCGCGGAGCCCGGCGAACCTCGCGGCGGTTCGACGACTCGTGCGTCGACTCAGTGGACTGCCGCTCGCCATCGAACTCGCGGCCGCCAGGTCGCGAGTCCTCGGTCCGATCGAGATGGTCGAGCGCTTCGACGATCACCTCGACGTGCTCGTTCGTCCCGGTCGTTCCTCAGCCCGTCACCAGAGCCTCCGGTTCGCGATCGCGTCGAGCTACGAGCCCCTCGACGACGACCTGAAGACCGTGTTCCGCTCGCTGTCGTTCTTGCCGACGTCGTTCGACCTTCGCATCGCGCACGCCGTCGTCGGCCGCCACGACTCGCAGATCGAGACCCTCGACGCCGTGACGGAACTGGTCGATGCATCGCTCGTCGAGGTCCGCGAGACCGCGGTCGGTACGACCGAGTACCTGCTCCTCGACTCGATCCGAGCGTTCGGTCGCGAGCAGATGAGCGACGACGAGCGAGCAGGGGCGGGGCAGCGATACGTCGACGAGATCACGGCGTGGGCAGGGGAGACGGTCGCCGCCGCCCTCGAGTCGTTCTCCCCGACGGTGATCGCCGCGATCCGCGACAACACGCGTCACCTCGTCCACGCGATCAGCTGGTGTCTCGACCACGATCCCGAGCCGACGCGGACGTACCAGATGTCGCTGCTCTTCTACGGGCCCACCGGGGCGACCGACGAGATCGCCGAACTCGCCACCCGCATCCGCGCTCGGTGGGAGCAGAACGCGCCCCTGCAGGCGGAGTCGTTCGCAGTGATGGGGTCGCTCACCTACCGAGTCGGCCGGTACGCGGACGGCGCCGAGCTCGCCGCTCGAGCGGTCGAACATCCCGACGCCACCGCCATGGCGACGTTCATGGGGAACCGGACCCTCGGGTACGAGGCGGGCGTCCGACGCGACTCCGAGGCCGCCATCCACCACATCGAGACCGCCATGGCATTCGGATCGGCGTTCAGCGCAGCGTTCGAGCGGGAGATTCGGATCTCTCGCGCCGTCATGGACTGGGACGCGTCCGGCAGTCCGGCCGCGATCGCCCTGCTCCGTCAGGTGATCGACGAGTCGGCGGCTGCCGAGGAGTGGATCAACGTGGTCTGGGCGCGGTCGATCCTCGGGTACCACCATCGACTGCTCGGCGATCTCGAGGCGGCCCGGAACGCGGTCGAGCTGACGGTCGACATCGCACAGCGCAGCGGAAGTCCGTGGGCGCTGTTCACCGCTCATCACGCGTTGGCCGTGCAGACCGTCCTCGACGGTTCGTGGCCTGACGCAGCCGGACACTTCCTGCGCGCCCTCGAGACGGCGACGGGGATCGGCGACATCGACTCGACGGCGGTCCTGCTGCGATCGGCCACCGGTGCCGCCGCTCACCTGGGAGAGACCGACGTGGCGATCGCGCTCTGCCGGAACACACCACCCGGGCAGTGGGCCCTCGTCCCACCGTCACGGTTCGAGGCCGACGAGTTGGCGCTGCGCCAACGCCACGCCCCGGTCCCTGGCGAACCGGTCGACGAACTGGTCCGACGCGCCCGCGATGTGCTCCAGGCCGCCGAGGGGCGGGTCCCGCCGTCGTCGGTGTCTTCCACGTCCTCCGTACCGTCGACGGTGCAGGCGACCGAGTCGCCGGTGTACTCGTTCGACGGATGCGAGCTCGACACGAACCGGTGCGAACTCCGGCGCGACGGGGAGCGCGTCGCGATCGAGCCGCAGGTCTACGACGTACTGCTCTACCTCGTCGAACGACGTGGAAACGTCGTGACGAAGAACGAGCTGCTCGACGAGGTCTGGGGTGATCGCTTCGTCTCTGAAGCCGCCTTGTCGTCCCGCGTGTCCGCCGCCCGCCGAGCCGTCGGCGACGACGGCAAAGCACAGCACACGATCCGCACCGTCCACGGCAAGGGGTTCCTGTTCGTGGCCGAGGTCGACGGCGATGCGCGGTGACGCTACGACGCGAGCGAATCGATCCCCCGAACGCCGTGGCCGACACCGCGGGTGACGACGCGTCGCGCCACCGCCCGACACGCGTCGACGACCTCGGAACTGAAGTGTCCCGTGGCATCGACGCAGGCGGTGTGTCCGCCGGGCACCCGGTGCACGATCGCGTCGGGCACGAGGTCCGCCAGCTCGAGCTGGTGATCGGTCGGTACGACCTGGTCGCCGAGCGTGGTCACGACGGCCGTCGGCACGTCGATCGTGCCCGCCCACGCCCGTGAGTCGAACCGCCCGATCGCGGCGCCGGCCTCGAGGACCCTCGTCCAGTCGTGGGCGAGACCCTGCTCGATCAGCCCGGCGTCGCACCCGCGCCGTTCCAGTCGCTTCGACCATGCCGTCGCGGGCAGTCGTCCGAACGCGCGGAGGTGACGATTCGCGGACAGGCTGGCGCCCCCTCCCAGCAGGGTGAAGAGCGCGCGTCGAGTCGGTGACCCTCCGAAGTGGCAGCTCGTCGCGCACAGCACCAGACCGTCGACGAGTTCGGGATGGCGACGCCAGACCAACGAGGCGATCGGTCCGCCCATCGAGTACCCGGCGACGATCAGTCGTCGAACGCCGAGAGCGTCGGCGATCGCCGCGACGTCGTCGGCACAGTGCTCGAGCCGGAACGGCTCGCGAGAGCGGACGCCGCGCCCGTGGCCGTGGTGATCGAAGGCCACGACGTGGAAGTGGCGTGAGAGCGGTCGATACGCCTCGCGCCAGTTCAGGTCCGCGGTGGCGGTCCAGCCGTGCAGCAGGACGACCGTCGGTGCACCGGGTGGACCGCTGAACCGCTGGACGACGACGCGACCGCGGCCGGGGACCTCGACGGTGCGCGTGCTCGAACGACCCGTCCCGCCGGGGAGGCTTCGTCGAACCGGGAACGTCGCCGCAGCACTCGGAACGCTCCTCGGCGACCCCGCCTGAGACCTCGTTCCCATGTGCACACATCGGCAGAGTGCGGATCGGGCTGAAGAAATCCTGTGCCATTCGTCACGTGCCGAGAACGACGTAGGGTCCCGACGTGCCCGAGATCTCCTACGACCGGTACCCCGACTTCGACGAGTTGACCGGGTGGCTGCAGTCGTTCGCGGCCGAGTACCCCGATCTCGTGCAGCTCGAATCGATCGGCCACTCGTTCGAGGGTCGCGACCTGTGGCTGCTCACCGTCACCAACCACGCCGTCGGTGTCCCCGCCGAGAAGCCGGCGATCTGGATCGACGGGAACATCCATGCGAGCGAGGTCACCGCGTCGGTGGCGATCGTCCACCTTCTCGACCGGCTCACCACCGGCCACGGGACCGACGCCGACATCACCCGTGCGCTCGACACGCGGACCGTCTACCTGCTGCCTCGTGTCAACCCCGACGGTGCCGAACTCGCGCTCGCGGAGCGGCCCGGTTTCGTGCGTGGCAGCGTGCATGCCTGGCCGACACCCGACCAGCGTCCGGGACTCGTCGCCGAGGACCTCGATCACGACGGTCGGATCCTCCAGATGCGTGTCGAGGATCCGAACGGAGCATGGAAGCCGTACCAGGCCGACCCCCGGCTCCTCGTCGCCCGCGAACCCGACGAGGACGGTGACGGCCCGTACTACCGGCTCCTCAGCGAGGGGATGATCCACGACTACGACGGCGTGCGCGTCCCCACGGCGCCCGACCGGGCCGGCATCGACCCGAACCGCCAGTTCCCCTACCAGTGGGAGCGGAACGTCGACGGACCGTGGGACGCCGGCGAGTACCCGGGCAGCGAACCCGAGATCGCGGCGCTCCTCCGGGCCGTCACCGAGCGGAAGAACATCTGCGTGTACCTGGCGTACCACACCTTCTCGGGCGTCCACATCCGGGCGTACAGCGATCAGCCCGACGAGGCGATGGCCGCCGACGATCTGTGGACGTATCAGGCGCTCGGCGACATCGCCGAGGAACTGACCGGGTACCCGTCGATCTCCGGCTACCACGACTTCCGGTACCACCCCAAGAGCGTCATTCGAGGTGTCGGCACGGACTGGGCCTACGACCACCTCGGCGTCTATTCGTGGACGACCGAGTTCTGGAACGCGCTGGCCGCGGCCGGGCTCGACGACGCGCACCCGCTCGAGTGGTACCGGACGCATCCGCTCGACGAGGAGCTGCAGTTGCTCGCCTGGGTCGACGACAACGTTCCCGGTGGCTACGTCGACTGGTACGACCACGACCATCCCCAGCTCGGTGCGGTCGAACTGGGTGGGTGGAACAGCGAGCTCGTGTTCCGCAACCCGCCGTCCCACCTGCTCGCCGACGAGATCGAGCCGCACTCGACGCTCGCCATCCGACTCGCCTTGTCGTCGCCGCTGCTCCGCCATCGCGAGACGATCGTCGACGCACTCGGCGACGACACGTGGCGCGTCCGGGTCGTGGTCGAGAACGCTGGATGGATGACGACCGCTGTCACCGATCGGGCGAAGGAGAGCGGCTACGTGCAGCCGATGGTCGCACGCATCGATCTGCCGGCGGACGCGTCGCTCGTGATGGGGACCGAGCGGATCGAGCTCGGTCAGCTCGCTGGTCGAGCGCTCAAGCAGAACGCCGTCCGGTCGTTCTCGGTCAGCTCCGACGGGACCGACGACCGCACCGTCGCCGAGTGGATCGTGCAGGGGCCCGCCGGATCGGTCTGTGCCGTCGAGGTCGTCCACGACCGCGCCGGAGCCGTCCGAGCCGACGTGATCCTCGGCTGACCGCGACGCCGACTCGGCCCCGCTACCGTCCTCCGGTCGATGGCGATGGACGGCGTGTGGCACCGGGTCCGCAACCGTGCTCCCACGGTGGTCGATCTGGTCCGCCGTGCCGTCGAGCAGTTCCTCGAGGATCGGGCGAGGCGGCTGAGCGCCGGGCTCGCGTACTACACGCTGTTCGCCCTCGTTCCGACGCTGCTCCTCACCGTGGCCATCGCGGCGGCGTTCGTCGGCAAAGAGGCGGCGGCGGGCGAGCTCGAGCAGCAGATGACGAGCTGGTTGGGGCCCAACGCGGCGGAACAGATCCAACAGGCGATCGGCGCGATGTGGGAGAGCGGCCAACGGTCGAACTTCGCACTGTTCAGTGCGGGCGTCGTCGTCTTCTCGACGACGATCCTCTTCGTCGCATGGCGCGATGTGCTCGAGGTCATCTGGGAGGTGCCGTACCGGTCCGGTCTGCGAACGAGCTTGCTCAACCGGGCCACCGGAGTGCTCGTCCCCATCGCCGCCGGACTCCTGCTCGCGACGACGCTGCTGCTGCAGACCGGGGTCACGTTCGTCCAACAACTCGTCCGCACGGGTGTGCTCGACGTGGCGCTGCGGGTCGCGGGCGCGCTCGCGCAAGGCGTGCTCGGTGTGTGCGCACTCGCCGTGATGTACCGGTACTCGGTCCGGACGGGTCGTCCGACCTGGAGAGAGGTGCTCCCCGCGAGCCTGTTCGTCGCGGTCGTCCTGGCGATCGGGCTCTGGGGGTATGGCGTCTACCTCCGCACGATCGGCGTCTCGAGCGTCACCGGTGCTGCGAGCAGCGTGGTCCTCGGGCTCGTCGTCATCTACTACATGGCGCAGGCACTGCTGTTCGCCGCCGAACTGATCAAGGTGGGCCGGCAGCACCCATCGGCCGCGCCGGTCCCGTGACGATCGGGTGAGCCGGTCGCCGGGCCGCGGCGATCAGCGCTCGATCGTCGTCCCGACGCCCTGGGCGATCGCGGCGTCGAACAGCAGCTTCGCGGCGGCCACGTCCTGGGCCGCGACGCCGGCCGACTTGTAGAGCGTGATCCCAGCGTTCCGTCGATCGAACGCGGCTCCGGCCACCAGCTCGCCGATCTCCGCCGCGACGTGGTCCTCGTCGATGAGTCCGTCGGCGAGAGGTCGAGCGAGGTCGTGTGAACCGACCGGATACGGAGCGAACGCCGTCGCGCGGCTCTCGACGACCAGCGTCGCGTCGGCCACCGTGGACGGGTCGATCTCGGGGCCGCCGGCCGAGAACCCGACCGAGGTGATGTGCGTGCCGGGCGAGAACCACTCGCGCCGGACGACCGGCTCGTGGGCATCGGTGGTCGCACACACCACGTCGGCGCCCCGGCACGCCTCGTTGATCGCGGTGGAGTGCACCGGGACGTCGACCAGCGGATCGAGCGCGGCGGCCAGTGCCGCCGACTTCTCTGCGTCGCGTCCGGCGATCCGCATCTCGGCGAAGTTGCGTGTCCGAACCACCGCGAGCGCGTGGCTGCGTGCCTGGACGCCGGTTCCGATGATGGCGAGCACGCGCGCATCGGGTCGCGCCATCAGTTCGGTCGAGAGTGCCGATCCGGCCGCTGTCCGCTCCGCCGTGATCGAGTCGCCGTCGAGCATCGCGAGGAACTCCCCGGTCTGAGGGTCGACGAGCAACACGATCGCCTGGTGGGTGTCGAGCCCGGTCCCGGCGTTCGCCGGGAACACGTTGACGATCTTCGTCGCCATCGCTCGGAGCGCCGGGACGTAGGCCGGCATCACGGCCATCACACCGGTCGGGTCATCGCTGAACGCGCCGACGCGCGGTGGCATCGACACGCGTCCCGCCGACACCTCGGCCATCGCGTCGCCGACGGCGGTTCGGAGCGCGTCTCGGTCGAGGAGTTCGGCGACGTCGTCGCGAGAGAGAACCAGCACGTCGCCAGTTGAGCAGGTCCGGTACCGACGACGGTCAGCTCGTGGCGGCGAGGACGTCGAACTCGTCGATGATGAGCGACGCGAGTTCGTCGAGGTCAGCCAGCACGTCGCGATCGCCGGTGATCCCGAAGAACAGCTGATCGTCGTACGACACCACGGCGATGGTGAGGCCTTCGTTGTCGATCACCTCGACGTACGGATACGTCTCCTCGAGCCGTGCGCCGCGCAGGAACAGCGGAATCGGGGGACCGGGCACGTTGGTGACGACCAGGTTCATCGGGATCTGGCGGCTGACGAAGTTGGTGATCGGCCCTGCGATCTGAGGGATCCCGTCTGCGAGGTCGAGGATCGTCTGCGCGCCGTCGACCATCGGCGATCCCTTGAGGCGCGAGGTCTGCTGGTGGACGTCCGCCAGTCGCGCTGCGGGGTCGGGCTCTCCGATCGGCAGGTCGACCAGGATCAGCGAGATCCGGTTGCCGAGCGTGTCGCCGTGTTCGTCGTCCGTGCGTAGCGAGACCGGAACCATCGCTCGCAGCGGGGTCTCATCGGGGCGTGCGTCGCGCTCCTCGAGGAACATGCGCAACGCGCCGGTGCAGGCGGCGAGCACGACGTCGTTGATCGTTGCGTCGTGGTGGCCGCGCACCTCGCGGACGGACTCGAGCGGGACCGTTGCCGAGACCCACCGTCGCTGGGCGCCGACCGCCTGGTTCCACGGAGCCGGCGTCGGTTTGGCGAGGAAGTCGCGCACGGTGCGCACCACGTTGCCGGCCCCGTCGATCGCCGGTCGCGGGTTGCGCACGGCCCCGAGCGCTCGTCGTCCGATTGCCCAGGGTCGAGTCGTCTGTTCCACGAGAGCCTCCGCGAGCAGGTCGGATCGCGGGGTCGCGGCGCGCGGGTACCACGTCCGCACGTCGTCATCTGTCGGTGGATCGGGTTCGAGGTCGACGAGCGCGAGAGCGAGATCGACGTTCGCGATCCCGTCACCGAGCGCGTGGTGAGTCTTGAGCATGAGCCCGACCCGCTCGTCGGCGAGCCCGTCGACGAACCACATCTCCCAGAGCGGACGGTCGCGGTCGAGCGGGATCGCCTGCACGCGACTCATGAGGTCGAGGAGTTGTCCGCGGTTGCCGGGTCGGGGGAGCGACGTCAGCCGTACGTGGTACTCGATGTCGAACTGCTCGTCGTCGATCCACACGGGCCGACCCTGCGACAGCGGGACCTCCCGCACCCGCTGCCGGAGACGCGGCACGCGATGCAGCCGTCGCTCGACGTGTCGGCGAAGCTCGTCGAGGCGGATCGCACCGTCGGCGTCGCGCAGGGGCCCGCCCTCGAACAGTGACAGGGACCCCACGTGCTGCGGTTCGTGTTCGGTCTCGATCCGCAGGAACACGGCGTCCGCCGCGGTCATCCGATCGTGCGCCATCTCTCCTCCGCTCCGAACGTACGAGCAACGGGTTCGTGAGAGCAGGGCAGAAGGTCACCCCGGCGTCGGGGCCGGCCGCGCCGTCGGTACCGTCGGATCGGTGATCGACGACGAGTACCTCTGGCTGGAAGACGTCGAGGGCGACGAGGCGCTCGCCTGGGTTCGCGAGCGCAACACCGAGTCGGAGAGCGATCTCTTCGGGCGTCCCGAGTTCGACCGCATCCGGGCCGACACACTCGAGATCCTCGAGGCGGACGATCGGATCGCCTACCCGACTCGACACGGTGATCGCGTCCACAACTTCTGGACCGACGCGACGCACCGCCGGGGCATCCTGCGTCGGACTGACTGGGACGGCTACGCCGCCGGCGACGAGGAGTGGGAGACGGTCCTCGACGTCGATGCGCTCGGTGCCGCCGAGGGGGAGTCGTGGGTCTTCCACGGCGCCTCGGTTCGGCGCCCCGACCGTCGTCGAGCGCTGATCGCCCTGTCCCCCGGCGGCTCCGACGCCACCGTGACGCGCGAGTTCGACCTCGTCGAGCGGCGTTTCGTGCCGGAGGAGGAAGGTGGCTTCGTTCGTCCGCTGGCGAAGGGCGGCCTCACCTGGGTCGACGACGACACGGTGTACGTGTCCACCGACTTCGGCCCGGGGAGCCTGACCACGTCCGGATATCCGCGCACCGTCCGCAGGTGGGGGCGGGGGACGCCGATGGCCGATGCCGAGGTCGTCTTCGCCGGCGACGAGTCCGACGTGTCGGCCCGCGTCGCCGTCTCGACACTCCCGGGTCACCGCCACCACGTCTTCGAGCGCGCGCCCGACTTCTTCACGACCCGCACGTGGGTCCGCCGAGACGGGTCCGACGAACTCGTCGAGGTCGACGTCCCCGACGACGCCGAGGTCTGGATTTATGGGCCGTGGATCTTCGTCGCGCCGCGATCCGATCTCGATCGTGGCGGGGAGCGCCACCCGTCGGGATCGTTCCTCGTCGCGGACCTCGCAGCGTTCCTCGCCGGAGACGTACCGCTCACGGCGCTGTTCACGCCCTCCCCGACGACCGCGCTCGCCGGGTTCGCGTTCACCCGGGACCACGTCGTGATCAACGTGATCGACGACGTGCGGAATCGACTCGACGCCGCACCTTTTCCCGACGGGGACGGAGGCGGCTGGAACGTCGTCCCGATCGGCGGCGTTCCCGACGCGTGGACCATCTCCGCCAGCGCGGTCGATTCCGACGAACTCGACGACCTGTGGCTCATCGCAACCGACTTCACGACCCCGGAGTCGCTCCACGTGGTCTCTGCGGCGGGGGACGCCGCGCCGACCCCGCTCCGCCATGCGCCCCACCGCTTCGCCGCCGATGACGTCGCGATCGAGCAACGGTTCACCGAGAGCGCCGACGGCACCCGCGTGCCGTACTTCGTGGTCGGGCATCGCGACTCGCTGGCAGCCCGAGACGGCGATCGGCCGACGCTGCTCACGGGATACGGCGGATTCGAGGTGCCGCGGCAGGCGGCCTACTCCGCCGTGGTCGGGCGCTCCTGGCTCGCTGACGGCGGGGTGTACGTGCTCGCCAACATCCGTGGTGGCGGAGAGTACGGACCCGGTTGGCACCGCGCCGGGCTCCGCGAGAAGCGGCCCCGCGTGTACGAGGACTTCGAGGCGGTCGCCCGCTCGGTGATCGACAGCGGCGTCACGTCACCGACTCGCCTCGGCATCTCGGGCGGATCGAACGGCGGGCTCCTCGTCGGCAACATGTACGTCCGGACACCCGAGTTGTTCGGCGCCGTGGTGTGCCAGGTGCCGCTCCTCGACATGCGGCGGTATCACCTGCTCCTGGCGGGGGCGTCGTGGATGGCCGAGTACGGCGACCCCGACGATCCCGACGACTGGGCGTACCTGCAGACCTACTCGCCGTACCAGCTCGTCGATGCCGACGTGGACCATCCCCCGATCCTGCTCACGACGTCGACTCGTGACGATCGCGTCCATCCGGGGCACGCCCGCAAGATGGCCGCACGGCTCGCCGAGATGGGCAAGGACGTCACCTACTGGGAGAACGTCGAGGGCGGCCATGGCGGCGCCGCCGACGCGGGCCAACAGGCGACCATGCAGGCGCTGATCTTCACGTTCCTGCGCGATCGTCTCATGGCCTGACGCCCATCCGATGTGCGTGAGGTGCGCGGAGTCGGGCCGGACGGATGTGGACGGCTCAGCGGCGGGTGGGCCGGGGAGACCGTGGGATCTCGAACGACAGGTGGTCGGCCGTGGAGCGGGGTCGCGGCTCGCCGAGCCGTGAGACGGAGCGTTCCACGTCGAGTTCCACCCGCACCGTCGTCCCGGTATCGGGGCGGTGGCGCATCTCGACGTCGCGACTGAACGCGCGTGCGATCAGGAGACCTCGACCACTCGGCTGTGCGGGATCGACCGACGTGGTGGTCGTTCGCTCCGCGTCGAGTGCGTCGGTGCCCAGGTCGTGGATGGTGATGACCGGCCGAGCTCTCGACCAGTCCAGATCGACCCACACCTGCGTGCCCGCATGCTCCACTGCGTTGGTGAGGAGTTCGGAGAACGCGATCTCGGCGAGGTCGAGATCGGCACCCGGCCGGGCATGGCGAGCGAGATACGCCCGGACCTCCCGGCGTAGCGCCGAGGCGGCCTCGTGATCCGACGTCGGCAGAATCCACTGCACGTGAGGTTCATCGGTGCTCGTGAGGGAGCCTTGAGACTGGTCATCTCTCTTGACGGGCTCTTGACGGGGTCGACCGACCACGAGTGCGTGCGCTCAACCATCGTGGTGTCTGCGCCGATGTCTCTTTCGTGAGCACCGAGGAGCAGAGCCGGGCACGCGGGCCGCGTCTCATCGTGCTCCTGCTCGGTCTGGCCGTGTTGCCGCTGCTCGGCGTCGCGTCGGTGGGGTGGTCGGAGTACGAGAACGCCCGCTCGTCCCGGATGCTCGCCGACGACGTCTCCGAGGGGATGAACGAGGTCAGCGCACTCGACGAGGTGCGACTCGCGCTGACCGACGAACGACTGTGGAACGTCGCGTACGCCGGGATCGAGGACCTCGGGCTGCCGTTCGATCTGGTCGTCGAGATCTCCGGGCTCGACGTCGAAGACGAGCGGACGGCCGCTCGTCGGCGTGTGGACGAGTTGGTGCTCGGCGGCGCCGCGAGGCCGTATCGCGACGAGATCGTGGCGACGCGACTGGCGTACGACACCCCGGCGTGGCGAACCCTCGGCGCAGAGCACGAACGCCTCGACGACGAGATCTCGACCGTGAACGAAGAGAAGCGACGCGAGCTGTTGTCCGCGGCGACCGACGTCCCGGGAGCCGGCGACGTCGTTCTCGCTCTCGGTGTCTCGGACGCCGCCTCGACGGCGCGCATGGAGTACCGGTACCAGGTGCTGTCGTACGTTCGCATCGGATTCGCGGACTTCTTCGACCAGCAGCCCGACCTCCTGGCATCGGCCGGAGAGCGCGATCGGGTCGGCTCCGCACTCGGTCTCGTCGATGCGCTCCTGCCGTCCGGTTCGCCGACCCGCGGTGCACTCGACCAGGTGGGCTCGTCGCCACAACTGGCGGAGTTCGATGCCGCCTGGGTCGACGCCTTCGAGCGCATCGTGAACGGTGATGCCGGCGTCGACGGCGCCGGTGACGCCATCGCGCGGCTGGTCGCAGCAGGCGAGACGCTGCAGACCGGTGTCGCCGCATTCGGCGACTTCGACCGACTCACCGAGGTGGCGACCGACGAGGCGCGGCGAGCCGGCCTGACCGCCGCCGATGCGAGTGAGGTCGACTTCCGGAACAGCGTGCTCGTGCTCGCCGTGCTCGCCGTGCTCGCCGTCGTGATCGCCGGCGTCCTCACGCGGTACATCGCCCGACCGATGACGCGGCTCGCAGCTGCGGCGGAGCGGCTCGGAGACGGAAGTGACGTCTCGATCCATCGACGGGGTCCGGCCGAGGTCCGCCACGTCGCCGACGCACTCGATCGAGCCGCTCGCGGCCTCGCCCAGGTCGAGCGGCTCGAGCACGAGGCGACACA
Source organism: Actinomycetota bacterium (assembly GCA_039185545.1). Lineage (GTDB taxonomy): Bacteria > Actinomycetota > Acidimicrobiia > Acidimicrobiales > Ilumatobacteraceae > Ilumatobacter_A. The sequence continues at coordinate 6,045 of JBCDAK010000089.1, read as the reverse complement.
CGACGATCTCACCGGGGTCGCGACCCGACGGCTCGTCGAGAGGCGGCTGGGGCAGGCGATCGTCCGGCAGCGACGGGCCGGTGGTTTCGGGGCGTTCATGTTCGTCGACCTCGACCACTTCAAGACCGTCAACGACACCTACGGACACCAGGTGGGCGACCTCGTGTTGACGACCGTGGCGGCTCGTCTCGGTGCGGCGCTCGAGATGGACGACGACATCGGGCGGTACGGCGGTGACGAGTTCGTCGTCGTGGCCCAGTCGGTCGACTCGACCGACGAGGCGCGTCATCTCGCCGAGCGGATCGTCGACACCGTGTCGGCGCCGATCGACCTGTCGGAGGCCGCAGCGCACGTGGGGGTCCATTCATCGGTCGAGTCGCTCGCCGTGACCGTCAGCGTGGGGGTGGCCGAGTTCGGACGCGACACCACGACGGTCGACGACGTGATCCGGTGGGCCGACGCAGCCACCTACGCAGCGAAGGACGCGGGCCGGAATCGCGCCGTCGTCCACGACAGCGCGATCTCGGTGTACTGACGTCAGGCTCGCTTCGCCACCTCGTCGAGCATCACCTCGGTAGCGCCTCCGCCGATCGGCAGGATGCGCGCATCGCGGGTCATCCGCTCGATCGCCGACTCACGCATGTAGCCCAGACCGCCGTGGAACTGCAGGCAGTCGTACATGACCTCGTTCACCACCTCGCAGCCGAACGCCTTCACGCCCGACATCTCCTTGACGTTGTCGCCACCCTGGTCGCCGACCCATGCGGCGTGGTACATCGCTGCGCGGACGGCATCGACTTTGGCCTGCGCCATCGCCAGCCTCTGTCGGATCGCCCCGAGATCGAAGAGTCGGCCACCGAACGCCGGCCGGTTCTTGCAGTACTCGGACGTCATGTCGATCGCCGTCTGAGCGGCACCCACGCCCATCGCGACGAGCACCATCCGTTCGTTCTGGAAGTTGCGCATCGTCTCGTAGAACCCGCGGTGCGGTGTGCCGAGCAGCTGGTCGTCGGAGACCCACACGTCGTCGAAGTGCAGCTCGGCGGTGTCGGAGCACCGCCACCCGTGCTTGTCGAGCTTGTTGGCCACGCTGAACCCTTCGGTCCCGGCGGGAACGAGGAACATCGAGATGCCGTACTTCGAGTCGAGATCGGTGCGCGCCGCCACGATGGTCATGTCGCCGTAGACGCCGTTGGTGATGTACGTCTTCGCGCCGTTGATCCGCCACCCGTCGCCGTCCTTCACGGCGGACGTGCGCATGCCGGCCACGTCGGACCCGGCGTCGGGCTCGCTGACGCCGATTGACAGGATCGTCTCGCCGCTCAGCACGCCGGGCACCCACTCGGCCAGCTGCTCCGGCGATCCCGAATTGAGCAGGTGAGGGCTGGCCATGTCGGTGTGGACCAGCACGGTCACGTCGAACCCGGCGAAGGTCGAGGTGCCGAGCGCCTCCGCGAACACCGCAGACGCCACCATGCCGAGCCCCGATCCGCCCATCTCGGCGGGGATACGCAGCCCGAGCATCCCCAGCTCACCCATGGTGCGGAGGATCTCCCGCGGGACCTTCCCGTCGGTCTCCCACTGATCGCCGTGCGGGGTGACCTCGTTGCGGACGAACGTGCAGGTCTGGTCGTAGATCGCGTCGAGTTCGTCGGTCATGTAGGCGTTGCGGAGCACGCGTTCATCCTCTCACCCGGGCGCGGACGGCGCTCAGACGTGAGGCGGCACCATCGCCTCTGCGCCGCGGGTGGCGCAGACGGTCAGAGACCGACTTCGCGGGCGATGGCCGCGTCGATCTCGGACCACGCCTGGTCGCGGCCCGACCAGGAACCCACGTCGGTGTCCTTCGCCGGCTCGAGCGCCTTGTACACCTCGAAGAAGTGCTGGATCTCGGCCCGGAGATGGGACGGCACGTCGTCGAGCTCGCGGATGTGCTCCCACCGGGGGTCGTCGGCCGGAACCGCGAGGAGCTTGGCATCGGGGCCCTTCTCGTCGGTCATCCAGAACACGCCGACCGGTCGCGCCCGGATGTGGCAGTTGGGCACCGTCGGCTCCTCGAGCAACACGAGGACGTCGAGCGGGTCGCCGTCTTCGGCGAGCGTGTGCGGGATGAACCCGTAGTCGGCGGGATAGGACGTGGCCGTGAAGAGGTGACGGTCGAGCCAGACGTCGTGCGTGTCGTGATCGACCTCGTACTTGTTGCGGGATCCCTTGGGGATCTCGACGACGACTTCGATCCACTCGGGGCCACGTCGGGGTCCGCTCGACATGAGCGTCACTGTAGGGGGAGAGGGCAGCGATCTCGACGAGCCCCGGCAGCGGGTCAGGCAGGCACCGGACTCGTGTCGGTCGAGTGCTCCGGGAGCGAACGAGGTGCCCGGGCGCCAGGGGCCGGCACGCGGCGTCGCAGGTCGAGCGTGGCGCTGATCACCGGGCCCATCGCCGTGTTCTGGATCGTCAGATCGAGTGTGACGGCTCGAACGATCGCCAACCCCCGACCGCCGAGTTGGTCGGGCGAAGCCTGCGTCTCCGGAATGCGAACGACGCCGTCACCGAGGTCGGAGACGGTGAGGATCGGATGGTCACCGGTCCAGTCGAGGCCGAGGGTGATGGGTCCAGCGCCGTGTTCGGCAGCGTTCGTGAGCAACTCCGACACGGCGAGTTCGGCACCTCCGAGATCGCCGTCGGGATCGGCGAGGGGCTCGAGGTGCGCGCGGACCTCGCGGCGCAGGTGCGAGACCTGCTCGACGTCGCCCGAGATCACCCGCCACACCCGGGTTGTGTCGGCGTCAACGACAGCAGACTTGAGAGACCGCTGAGACGAGACGGCGAGCGGCGACGTGAGCGGCCCGGGTCAGGCGTTGCGAGCGGCCTTGGCGGCCTGCTTCGCGAGGCGGCGTGCGGTGCGGCCCGCCGGCGCGAGGTGTCGATGGTCGAGGTCGCCGAGCTCGACACCGTTCTCGAAGAGGACGCGATAGCGCTGCCAGTTGAAGCCGTTGGCCAAGATGACCTTGCCCTCGGTGCCGACGGGGACTCCGTGGAGCTCGACGGTCGACTGGACGCGATCGTTCATCTTGAGCGTCAGCTGTCCCTCGTGCGGTGAGGCGAGGGAGTGCGGCTTCCAGTACTCGGTCGTGGCCATCACCGCCCATTGTGGCCGCTCGGACCCCTCCAACGACACTTTGGGTCGGGCACAAAGTGTCGTCGCCGCTCCGTCGGTAGCGTGGCTCGCCTGTGAAGAGTTCGGTCGAAGTCCTCGAGGACAACAAGGTCAAGGTCTACGTCGAGATCGAAGAGGACGAGTTCGACAAGGACGTCGACCGTGCGTTCAAGTTGATCGCCAAGGAGGTCAAGCTCCCGGGGTTCCGCAACGGCAAGGCCCCTCGACGGGTGCTCGAGGCCCGGATCGGGACCGAAGCGGCACGGGAGCAGGCGATCCGAGACGCCGTTCCCGAGTATCTGGCGCGTGCCGTTCGTGAGCACAACGTCGACCTCATCGCTCAGCCCGAGGTCGAGATCACCGATGGCCAGGAGGCCGGTCCGGTCGAATTCGACGCGACGTGCGAGATCCGCCCCGTCATCTCGGTGGCGGGCTACGACGGTCTTCGGGTCGAGCTGCCGTCGGTCGATGTCTCCGACGACGACGTCCGCGAAGCCCAGGAGCAGGAGCTCGCCCGAGAGGCCACGCTCGAGACCGTCGACCGTCCCGCCGAGGACGGCGATTTCCTCGTGCTCGATCTCGCCGCCGAACGCGACGGCGAGGAGGTGCTCGGTCTCAACACCGAGGACTGGTCCTACGAACTCGGCCAGGGCTGGGTCGCCGACGACTTCGATGAGAAGCTGGCCGGTGTGTCTGCCGGCGACGTGATCGAGTTCACCTCCACCCCGAAGGGCACCGACGAGCCGGCCGACTTCACGGTCACGGTGCAGACGGTGCAGACCAGAGGGCTCCCCGAACTCACCGACGAGTGGGTCGACGAGAACGTCGCCGAGTTCGCCACGGTCGACGAGTGGACCGAGAACCTGCGCGACACGCTGTCCGAGCAGAAGCTCAACGTCGCCCGCCAAGAGGCCAGTACGAAGATCAACGAGGCGCTCGCCGAGCTCGTCGAGATCGAGCCGCCCGACGCCATGGTGCGCAGCGACATGGGTCAGCGGGCGCAGACCACGATGCAGCAGTTCCAGGCGCAGGGCATCGACTTCGCCCAGTGGATGGAGGCGACCGGTCAGTCGGCCGAGGACTTCATCGAAGGGATGCGCCCCCAGTCCGAGCTGGCGGTCAAGGTCGACCTCGCCCTCCGGGCGGTCGCCACCGCCGAGGAACTCGAGGCCGGCGACTCCGACCTCGAGGGTGAGTACGCGCGGCTCGCCATGCAGTACGGGCAGAAGGCGAAGGACATCCGCAAGGCCTACGAGGCCAATGACGCCGTCGACGACCTGCGGGTGCAGATCGAGAAGTCCAAGGCCTTCGATCACATCGTGAACACCGCCACCTATGTCGACGAGGACGGCACCGAGATCGATCGCGACCTCCTCATCGGTCGCGACGACGCCGACGACTCTGACGATGCCGGCGCGGCCGACGCCTCCGACACCGACGACAGCCCCGATCCCGATTCCGACACCCCCGACCCCGATCCCGACGCCACCCCCGACGACACCCAGAAGGACGACTGACGCATGAACCTCGACGCCACCAACTACCTCGTTCCCAACGTCGTCGAACAGACGAGCCGCGGCGAGCGGGCCTACGACCTCTACAGCCGTCTGCTCAAGGAGAACATCATCTTCCTGCAGACGCCGATCGACGACCAGATCGCGTCGCTGCTCTGCGCCCAGCTGGTGCACCTCGAGTCGGAGAACCCCGACAAGGACATCAACATCTACATCAACTCGCCGGGCGGCGACATCACGGCCCTGTTCGCGATCTACGACACGATGCAGTTCATCAAGAACGACATCGCCACGATCTGCCTCGGTCAGGCCGCTTCTGCAGCTGCGGTGCTCCTCGCCGCGGGGACGAAGGGCAAGCGCCTGGCGCTCCCGCACAGCCGGGTGCTGCTCCACCAGCCGTACGGGCAGGTGGGCTACGGGCAGGTCACCGACCTCGAGCTCGCCGCCAAGGAGATCCTGCGGATGCGTGAACTCCTCGATCAGATCCTCGCCGAGCACACCGGTCAGCCGATCGAGAAGATCAACGAGGACACCGATCGTGACTTCGTCATGGAGGCCAACGAGGCCCTCGAGTACGGCGTCATCGATCAGGTCATCGAGACCCGCGCCGCCGTCGATCGCGCCGGCCCCATCCGCTGACGCCGACTGCCACGCATTCGGAGTGCGGCGACCGGCGCGGACCGGGTACGGTCCCCGCCGGGGTCGCTCGGATGATGCAGAATGAAACTTCGTCGCTCGGCGTGCTCATGTGGCGCGACACGGTGACCGATCCTGACATGCGACCCATCACGTGCCCCACGAGCGGGAGGAACCTGCGTGGCCAAATTCGGTGACACCGGCGAGCTGCTCAAGTGCTCGTTCTGCGGCAAGTCGCAGAAGCAGGTCAAGAAGCTCATCGCGGGGCCCGGCGTCTACATCTGTGACGAGTGCATCGATCTCTGCAACGAGATCATCGAGGAGGAGCTGACCGAGTCGACCGACGTCGACTTCGAGTCGCTGCCCAACCCGCGCGAGGTCCGGGCGTTCCTCGACGACTACGTCGTCGGTCAGGACGACGCGAAGAAGATCCTCTCCGTCGCGGTGTACAACCACTACCGGCGCATCCAGCACCAGAACGAGGGCGGGGCGACGGTCGGGCGTCGCGACGACGTCGAGCTGCAGAAGTCCAACATCCTCCTGCTCGGCCCGACCGGTTGCGGCAAGACCCACCTCGCGCAGACCCTGGCCCGTCAGCTCAACGTTCCGTTCGCCGTCGCCGACGCAACAGCGCTCACCGAGGCCGGCTACGTCGGCGAAGACGTCGAGAACATCCTCCTGAAGCTCATCCAGGCCGCCGATTTCGAAGTGAAGCGGGCCGAGACCGGCATCGTG
>JBCDAK010000088.1:0-18672 GCA_039185545.1 Actinomycetota bacterium | reverse complement strand
CTCGCGTCAGCGCATCCCGGCGATTCGTGTACATGTGCTGACGCGAGCGGCGGTGGTCGTCCGGGCTTGCTGCGTCAGCGCATCCGGGTGGTCTGGCGACATGTGCTGACGTGAGCGGCCGCGACCGTCCTTGCGTCGGCGCTTCCCGGCGATTCGTGGACATGTGCTGACGTGAGCGGCGGTGGTGGTCCGGGCTTGCTGCGTCAGCGCATCCGGGTGGTCTGGCGACATGTGCTGACGTGAGCGGCCGCGACCGTCCTCGGGTCAGCGCATCCTGGCGATTCGTGGACATGTGCTGACGTGAGCGGGGCACTCGCTCGCGGCAGCGCATCGATGAGATGTCAGGACATGTGCTGACGTGAGCGGGCGGGGTCGGTGAGCAGGAGGTAACCGTCCTCGAGGCGGGGTGGGACGATGGTCGCCCCTGACGGTGGCGTGCCGAGGCAACGGTGCCGGCCGTCGGGGAGGAGCCAGCTGGCGCGAACTGTCGAGGGAACGGGCGGCGAGACCTGCGTCCACGTGCGCCCCTCGGCCTCGGCGGCGAGGCGCGCGGGGGACCCCACGAAGATCAGCCGTCGATCGTGGAGCACCGCGACGAGGTCGGCGTCGGCCGCGTCGTCGGTGAGATGCGTCGACACGATGGTGGTGGCCACGGTGCGGCGTGCAGCGACGATCGTGCGGAGGCGCTGACGCTCTTCGGGGTCGAGGCCGGATCCTGGCTCATCGAGGAGCAGGAGCGTCGGCCATCCCATGATCGCCTGGGCGAGTCCGAGGCGTTGCCGCATCCCGCCGGACAGGTCGCCGACGCGATCGCCCCGCCGATCCCACAACCCGACCTCGTCGAGGGCCGTCGCCACCAGCGAGCGGCGCCGCCGGTCGTCGGAGTGCTCCTTCAGCACTGCGAGGTAGTCGAGGGCGTCGAACACACGCGCCGACGACGACGCGGCGAGGTCCTGCGGCTGGTACCCGAGCCGTCGCCGCACCTCGATCCGCTCGCTCTCGCGCATCGGGTCGAGCCCGTCGATCCGCACCATCCCCGACGTGGGGCGCATCACGGTGGCGATGCACCGCAGCAGCGTGGTCTTCCCCGCTCCGTTCGCGCCGAGCAGTGCGAGAACGCCCCCCTGGGTGAGGAGGTCGATGCCGTCGAGCGGAGTTCGGTCGCCGAACCGGACGACGAGGGACTCGACGTGGAGATGCGCAGCGGTCACCGGTCGATACCTCGGAGCACGTCGAGCTGTTCCCGTCGGACGTACGTGACGACGACTCCCACGACGGCCACGGCGACGAATGCGAGTTGCGCCGCAGGACCGAACGCTCCGAGCCGGTCGTCGGCCGCACCTCGACCGATCAGCGCGACGATCACCCACGCGACCCCGACGAGGCCGACGGCTCGGCGCGGGCTGGTCGTCGTCATCACCGCGGTGGACGCAGCGGTGAGGCCGATCGACGGCAGCATCCAGGCCGCCGCGAGCGGACGAGTCACGTCGGTGAGCAGCGCGAGCCCGCCGATGACGACGAACGACATCGCCAGGACCGTCGTCGCGCGTAGGAGGACGAGGCGGACCCCCTGCGTCGGTGTGGCGAGGTGCGCTTCGTGAGCTGGGTCGGCGTCGGGGCCGAATGCCAGAGACACGCCGAGCAGTGGCACGATCGGCGCGAGGAACAGCAGCACGAACGCGCTGGCCCGTGGGTCGTCGGGATCGGCGGCGACGAGCCCGATGATGACCACGAGTGCGATCGCGGCGTACCAGGCCCGGCGCAAGGACGGGGTGGCGAGCGCGGGCCGGGTGACGGTGGCCGGGAGTCCGAGCCGGCGGAGTCCGCGTTCGATCCACGACGGTCGGGGCGCATCGAGCTCGACCGAGATCGCTCGCCAGTTGGCGTCGAGGCGTGCCCGATCGATCGACGGCTCGTGGAATCCGTCGGGCGGACGAGGCGGCGGCAGGTTCATCGCAGGACCTCCTGGAGTTCGCGTCGGGCGCGCATCAGCCGGGTCTTCACCGTGCCCTGGGGGATCCCCAGGAGGCGGCCCGCCTCCTTCGTGGACAGACCGTCGATCGCGGTGGCGATCATGACGGCGCGGAGTTCGGGTTCGAGCGTCGCCAGCGCGTCGTGGGCGGCACCCGATCCGGCGAGCGCGGCGGCATCGGCACCGGCGGTGACGCCGAACGCCGCATCCCCTCGGTCGGCGCCGACCATGACGTCGACCGGGCGGTCGCGACGGCGGCGGAGTTGATCGATGAGGCGGCGGATCCCGATCCCCCAGATCCATGCCCCGACGTCACCGGTCCCGCGATACGAGCCCGGCTTCCGCCACACCGCGAGGAAGGTGTCCTGCACGGCGAGGTCGACGCACTCGACGTCGCCGCATCGGGCTTGCAGTCGGGCGGTGAGCCAGGGAGCGTGCCGTCGGTAGAGCTGCTCCAGCGCGACGCGATCTCCGTTCATGATCCGCGCGAGGAGCGCATGGTCGTCGGTGCGGGGGTCGGGCGGCGTCATCGTGCGTGTTCTCGAGGTCCGGACGGCAACTCCGGACGGTCTGCTCATGCTGTCGGAACGAGTGCGACGAACGGTTCATCCCGTTCGATGAACCATTTGCGCCAGCGCGTCCGACAAGGGGGTCATGAGACTCCTCCGGCGGCCCCTCGTCTCCCGACTCCTCCTGCTGGCGCTCATCGCCGCGTCGATCGCGATCGAGCGCGGCGTCGTGCTCGTCGTGCCGCTCGTCTTCGTCCTGATCGTGCCGCTGGAGAAGCTGTTCCCCCGCCACCTCGGGCAGCGCGTCCGACGACCGGAACTGGGCACCGACGTCGCGTACGCACTGATCGGGCCGGTCCTCAACGTGGCGAGCATCGTGGTCGGTGCGACGCTCGGCGCGCTGACGCTCGCGTGGGTCCCGGGTCTTGCGATGCGTCCGCTCGTCTCGATGATCCCGGACGGACTGAGAATCGTCGTCGCGTTCCTGCTCTTCGACCTCCTCATCTACTGGACACACCGGTTCGCCCACGAGGTCCCCGCGCTCTGGCGATTCCACGCCGTCCACCACACGCCGAAGACCCTCGACTGGGTGAGCGGATTCCGCAACCACCCGCTCGACGGCCTGATCATCGCCCCGCCGGTGTTCTTCCTGATCGCCGCCGGCTTCGACCCGGTGATCACCGGGGCGCTGGCCGTGATCCAGGGCATCGTGGGCCTGTTGCTCCACGCGAACGTGCGGTGGCGGCTCCGGCCGCTGCACCGGGTGGTCGCCACCCCCGAGTTCCACCACTGGCACCACGCCGACGAGGCCGACGCGATCAACTCGAACTACGCGGCGTTCCTCCCGATCTGGGACGTGATCTTCGGGTCGTACTACATGCCGCGTCGGCATCGTCCGATGTCGTACGGGATCTCGCAGCCGATGCCGACCGACGTCGTCGGTCTCCTCAGCGAGCCGATGACCGGGTTGCGACCGGGCCGCTGGGCACTCGACGTCGTCCGCTACCCGATCCGCTCGACGTGGCGCCTGCGTCGGTGGACCGCTGGGCTGCTGAGCGAGATGGCGAGGTCGGCGCGACGACCGCGTCGCCGACAGATCCCGGCCGGCGATCCACTTCCGTGGACCGCCGCTCGCCCCGAGCCGGGCGCTGCGGAGGCGACCGTCGCATCGGCGGCGCGGGCCAGCTCCTGATGGTGGGGCGGCGAAGGTCACCGAGCTGATCTCGGAGAATCGAGGCGGACCGGGCAGGGGTGCTCGCGTCCGTGACACACTCGATGGCCGTGACCGAACCGGTCCTCATCGGCCAGATCACCGACACCCACGTGGTCGATCCGTCCGATGATCGGCCGACGCACGTCGACAACAACCGGCAGCTCCGAGACGTCGTGGCCTCGGTGCTCGACGAGTCTCCGGCGCCGCACGCGGTGCTCGCGACCGGCGATCTCACCGATCGAGCCGATCCTGTCTCGTACGGGATCCTCGTCGACGTCCTCGCTCCGCTGGCCGATCGGATACTGCCGCTCCCGGGCAACCACGACGCACGCGACGGTGTCCGGGCGGCCTTCCCCGACGCACCGTGGACCGACGCCGAGCACCTGAGCTGGTCGACCAGGGTCGAGCACGTCCGGATCGTCGGGCTCGACACGGTCCGCCCCGGCCACCACGGTGCGCAGTGCGACGAGGAGCGAGCGACCTGGCTGGCCGGCGCCCTTGCCGAGCCGCACGACGGCCCGACGATCCTGGCCATGCACCATCCGCCCTTCGAATCGGGGATCGCACGGATGGACCGGTACGGGTTCGTCGGTCTCGAACTCCTGCGCGAGGCGGTGACCCCATCGCCGCCCGATCTCATCGTGTGCGGTCATCTTCACCGACCCGCCGTGTCGACGTTCGCGGGGGTCACGGCGCGCATCGCTCCGTCGACCGTGCAGCACGTGGCTCTCGACCTCGCGCCCGCGCACGGCGCCCGCCCGCTGGCGGTGATCCGTGACCCGATCGGGTACGACCTCCACCGCGTGTCGACCGATCCGGCCGGTCGTCCGTCGATCGTGAGTCACATCCGCTATGTGGGCAGCGGCGCACGACCGGTCGTCGCAACCGATTGACTGGTTGCGACGCCCACCCTCCGTCGACTCCCCACCACACCCCCGAACACCCGTCCCCCCACACCGAACACCCCCGCACACACCGACCCCCACCCCAGAGCGGACGTGCGTCCGCGTCTTCACGAAACGGATTCCGCCGGGATGACCATCACCCCCGAGACCGACGTTCGACCTCCCGACGAGGAGAGCGAACCCCGCACGACACCGCCTGCGACCTCCGGTGGATCGGGACGCCGATCGATCATCACCACCATCGCCACCGGGGCCGCCCGACGATGGCGGGTCACGCTCGCGTTCCTCCTCGTGATCATCGGAACCGGGGCGTGGGCCTACGGGTTCGGGCTCAACCGCGAGGGATTCCCGCCGGTCAACACGCCGTTCTCGGTCGTCTCGGGAACGTGGTTCGTCGACGACGCCGAGCAGATCGATCGTGACCTCGTGGTGCCGCTCGCCGAGGCCTTCGCCGACGTCGCCGACGTGACGGAGGTGTCGAGCGAGTCCCGTCCGAGCTCGTTCGCCGTGTTCGTCGAGTTCGAGGACTCGCTCAGCTCCGAGGAGGGCACTGCCCGTCTTGCGGCGCTCCAACTCGAGGTTCCCGACGGTGCGTCGGTCGACTACCGGTCGATCAACGCCGCCAAGTTCGTGGGCCGCTTCGACCTGCTCGTCTCGATCGTGGGCCCCAGCGGCGCGACTCCCGCCGATCTCCAGGCCCAGGCCGACGACTTCGCCGACTTCCTCGCGGCCGACAGCGAGATCGAGCTCGCCGAGGTTCGCGACCTGCTGACCACCGACGACGCCGGCGAGACACGCCAGACCCGTTTCACGCGGGTCGCACTCGGCCCCGAGGGCTACGAGGAGGCGATCGCCATCGGCGTGATCCGCGCCGAGTCGTCCGACCTCGACGTCCTCGAGTTCACCGACCGTGTCGAGGACCGACTCGGCGAATCCGACCTGCCCCTCGCCGACGGATACCGCGCCGAGGTCACGGCCGACTTCGCCGAGGGCATCCGGACGCAGCTGTCGTCGCTCACCGGCAACCTCTTCACCGGACTCGTCGCCGTGGCGATCGTGAGCCTCCTGCTGATCGGTTGGCGCGTCGCGATCATGACGGCCGGCTTCATGCTGCTGGTGATCATCGGCGCACTCGTGGGCCTGTGGGCCGTGGGCTACACGCTGAACACGATCACGCTCTTCGGGCTGATCCTCACGCTCGGCCTGCTCGTCGACGACGCGGTGGTGATCTCCGAGTCGATCGACGCGAATCGGGACGACCCCGATCCCGAGGAGGAGGTGCCGCCGATCGGTGTGATCCGTCGGGCGATCGACAAGGTCGGCTCGGCGTCCTTCGCCGGAACGCTGACCACCGTCGTGGTGTTCTCGCCGCTGCTCTTCATCGGCGGCATCCTCGGCGAGTTCATCCGGCCGATCCCGGCGACCGTGATCGTGACGCTGCTGATGTCGTTCGCGTTCTCGATCGTCTTCATCCCGACGGCCGCCCGCGGATTCCTCCTGCGGGGTGGCTCCGGGAAGAACCCCATCGTGACCGCCGAGAAGGCGGTGGCCCGCGCAGTCGGTCGCCTCGCCGGGTATCCGTCGGGCAACGGCTGGAAGGGCCGCGTCGCCGGTTTCGGGCTCGCCGGTGTGGCGATCGTGGCGCTCATGGGTGGGCAGTCGATCGCATCGGGTCTGGGCTTCAGCGTGTTCCCCCAGGGCAAGGATTCGACCGCGCTCGGCATCACCGCCGACTTCGATCCCGATACCACCATCGAGGAGGCCGAGTCGATCTCCGACGAGATCGACGAGATCGTGCTCGACGAGCTCGGCGACGAGCTCGTTCGCTCGCAGTACATCCGCGGCAACGAGCGACTGATCGAGACGTTCCTCGACCTCACCCCGATCGACTCACGTTCCACGACGGCGCTGACCTTCGTCGAGCGGATCGAGGAGCGCGCCGACCAGCTGAGTGGTGTCCGCGTCACCGTGAGCCAGGTCGAGAACGGCCCCCCGACCGTCGAGTTCCCGTTCGCCGTCCAGATCTCGGTGTCGGACGACGAGATCGAGGCCGGAGAGGCGCTCGCCGAGGAGATCCGCACCGACCTGATCGGCCGCGAGATCGACGACGGCAGCGGCGTCGTGACCGTGACCGACGCGATCATCTCGACCGAGGGCGTGATCTCGCGCGTCGACGGCGAGCGCCAGATCGAGGTGCGGGCGCAGTACGACGAGGATCAGGGCATCTCGGGCATCCTCAACGAGACCGAGACCGTGGTGACCGAGGCGTTCCCGCCCGAGCTGGTGGAGGAGCGCGGCCTCGACGCAGACGCCCTGGGCTTCGACTTCGGTGACGAGTCGGACAACCAGGACGACTTCGCCGCCCTCGGCGTGGCCGGCTTGGTGGCGTTGATCTTGATGCTGCTGCTGATCTCGATCCAGTTCCGGTCGATCGCGCAGTCGTTGCTGATCTTCCTCGCGATCCCGTTCGGCTTCCTCGGTGTGAGCGTGGCGTTGTCGGCGACCGACAACCCGTTCAGCTTCCTCGCCGCGGTCGGATTCATCGCCCTGATCGGTGTGGCCGTGAACAACACGATCCTGCTGGTCGACGCGGCGAATCAGGAGCGACGAAAGGGAGCGACCGCCGGCGAGGCGATCTCGGCCGCCGTGACCTCGCGGTTCCGGCCGCTCGTGGCGACGACCATCACGACCGTGGTGGGACTGCTGCCGCTGTCGATCTCGGATCCGTTCTGGGAGTCGCTCGGGTTCACGCTGATGGGCGGCCTCGTGTCGTCGACGCTGCTGGTGCTGATCTCGTTCCCGGCCTTCTACCTCGGCCTCGAAGCGGTGCGGACTCCGATTCGCAACGCCGTGCGTCGGCGTCGGGGACAGGAGCTCGTGGCCCGCTGACCGGACCCGTCCCCCGGGCGTCCGGTCACGCCGCCTGGGGGAACGCTCGGGCGGACACGAACGTGCCGTTTCGCTCGACCACGGTGCCGATCGGGAAGTGGGCGCAGACGTCGGCGATCGCCTCGACGTGTTCGTCGACGATCTCGCGCATCATCTCGTCGACCATCTCGTCGGTGACGTCGTCAGCCGGCCCGTCGGTCTCGTCACCGTCGTGGGCGGGGCCGGCGGCGAGCAGCTCACGCCATCCGTCGCGTTCGAGCCAGGCCCAGACGGCGTCGGCCAGGAGCCCGGGCGTGAGATGCGGTCGGTCGACGACCACCGCGGTGGTGGTGGCCCGCGATGACGCGAACCCGGGAAAGCCGCGACCGCACCCGCATCGGGTCGGGGAGGAGCACTCGGCGACGATCGGAGTGACGAGCTCACCGTCGAGCGTGAACGAGTAGTCGCCGGGATCGGTGCCCTGCAGTTCGGGGGTGGCGACGAGAACGAGCATTTGCTGACTCCTGAGGTGGTGGCGTGCGGTGGTTGGCCGGGATCCGACTGATCGAGGACCTGGCACATCCTGACGAGGGGGTGTCACAGGGATGCGGAACGACCCCGCCTCCGCCGGGGGACTGCACCGCACGGAGTCGCCGAGTGACCGATTGCGAGACCGGTTCGTCGCTCCGTGAGCGGGCCTCTCCCGCGCACGCCAGAATGAGTCGGTGACGATCGCCGATGTGCCCGCGCCCCCCTCGACGCTCACCGACGACCTGAGCGCCCACGCGCTCGAGAACCAGTTCGGGCTCGCCGATCGGATCGTCGACGACGGGGCGCTCGCCAACTCGGTGGCCCGATTCCGCGACCAGGGCATCACCCTGCCGACGTTCGCCCAGCTGGCCGATCCGAGTTCGTTCGACCACGCCGGTTCCGTCGGGGACGCCGATCCGCAGGGTCCCGACGCCCGCAACCTCTGGCGTGTCCACTGGTACAACGACCTCGCCGGGGGCCGGGTCGGAGTCCCTCAGCACGTCGTGCTCCCGCCCGAGCTCACCGGTGTCGAGTCACCGATCATCGTCGTGTTCGGCGACCGGTTCCCGATGATCACGGCGCACAAGGTCCTCGCCGCCTACTCGTGCCTGGCGCCCCGCGTCGTGACCGGGCAGTTCGATCCGACCCGCCACCGGGCGATCTGGCCGTCGACCGGGAACTACGCCCGCGGCGGGATCGCGATCAGTCGCATCATGGCGAGTCGCGGTGTGGCGATCCTGCCCGAGGGGATGAGCCAGGAGCGGTTCGACTGGCTCGACCGCTGGTGCGCGAACCCCGCCGAGGACGTCATCAAGACGTTCGGCACCGAGTCGAACGTGAAGGAGATCTACGACGCCTGCAACGAGCTGGCGAAGGACCCCGAGAACTTCGTCCTCAACCAGTTCTCCGAGTTCGGCAACCACCTCGGCCACTACACGGTCACGGGTCGGGCGCTCGGCCACGTGTTCGAGCACGTCGCCGCCGCCGAGAAGGCGGCCACCGGACGAGACCTCCGGCTGGCGGCGTTCACGTCGGCCACGGGGTCGGCCGGCACCATCGCTGCGGGTGATCGCCTCAAGGACGACTTCGGATCGGTCACGGTCGCCGTCGAGGCGCTCGAGTGCCCGACGATGCTCGAGAACGGATACGGCGAGCACAACATCCAGGGCATCGGCGACAAGCACATCCCGCTGATCCACAACGTCACGAACACCGACGTCGTGGTGGCGATCAGCGACAAGGCCACCGACGAACTCGACCTGGTCTTCAACTCCGAGGCAGGGCGTTCGCATCTGGCCAGGAAGGGCGTCGCCGAGGAGATCGTCGCCCAGCTGCACCACTTCGGCTTCTCGGCGATCTGCAACACCCTCGCCGCCATCAAGACCGCCAAGCTGCACGACCTCGGCCCCGACGATGCGCTCATCACGGTGGCCACCGACGGTGCCGCTCTCTATCCGAGCGAGCGGGCGAAGCTGCTCGCCGGCCGGTACGGCGGCGACTTCACACCGGCCGACGCGGCCGAGGCCTTCGGCGAACACCTCGGGTCGGTATCGACTGAGAACATGATCGACTGCACCGAGGCCGACCGCCGCCGCATCTTCAACCTCGGGTACTACACCTGGGTCGAGCAACAGGGCACGCCGTTCGAGCTGTTCGAGGCCCGGCGCGACCAGTCGTTCTGGAGAGGCCTGCGCCGGTACGTCGGCGTCTGGGACTCGATGATCGACGACTTCAACTCCCGCGTCGCCGCGGGGTGATGCGTCCGCGGCCAGGCACGACACCACAGGAGCAGCCGGTGATCCACGACGTGGTCGGATGGCGATGCGCCGTCTCGGGCGACGTCGTCCGGATCGACGCCGTCGACCCGTGGCGGCCACAGCGATCCACGGCAGACGACCGTCGGTACGTCCTGCTACCGATCGAGGTCCCGGGTGCACCGTCGCCGGCACGAGACGATCCCCATCCGTTCCGCCGGTGGGAGCCGAGGTCGGCGTGGGCGGCCGCCGCAGAGGCGCACGGCATGACCGACGCGGCTCGGCTCGCTCTCGTGGCCGAGCTCGACGAGGCCGTCGCCCGTGTCGACGGGACCGGGTTCTCGATCACCCCGTTCGCACGATCTGATGGCCTGAGCGAGTCGCTCGGGTTCTCCGACACGGGCGGTGTGTGGGTGAAGGACGAGACCGGCAACGTCGGCGGCAGCCAGAAAGCGCGACACCTCTTCTCGATCCTGCTCCTGCTCCGCTCGCAGGAGCTCCTCGGTGTCCGCTCTCGCAACGAGCGGGCCCCGCTCGCAATCGCGTCGTGCGGAAACGCGGCACTCGCCGCGGCGACGCTGGCCCTGGCTGCCGACTGGCCCATCGACGTCTACGTCCCGACCTGGATGTCCGACGGTTTCGGCGACGTGCTCGACCGACTCGGAGCTCGGATCCACCGCTGCGAGCGTCGTGGTGACGACCCGCCGGGGGATCCGGCGATGCTGCGTTTCCGCGAGGCGGTCGATCGGGGAGCGATCCCGTTCACGGTGCAGGGCCCCGAGAACGCGCTGTGTCTCGACGGGGGTCGGACGATCGGATGGGAGTTGGCCGAACAGATGGCGTGGTCCGACGCTCCTCCGGTCGGTCGCGTGTACGTCCAGGTGGGCGGGGGCGCGTTCGCGGGGTGCCTGGGTGCCGGTCTCGCCGACTCTGCGGGGTCGAGCGCGCCGGCGCTGGTCGCCGTCCAGACCGAGGGATGTGCACCGTTCGAGCGGGCCGTCCGCGCTCTCGACGAGCGGGGCGTCACCGACGACGACGAACGGGCCTCGAGGTGGGTTGACGTCATGTATCCGTGGAGTGATCCGTCGTCGCTCGCCGACGGGATCCTCGATGACGAGACCTACGACTGGATCGTCGTCGACCGCGCCATCCGGCGGACCGGTGGCGAGGCGCTGGTCGTGCCGGAACGCACCGTGGTCGAGGCACACGGACACGCCGTCGAGGCCGGGTTCACCGCCAGCCCGACCGGCACCGCCGGGTTGGCCGGCCTGGTCCACGACCTGGCCGTCGGTCGGGTCGATCGCGACGCTCGCGTCGCCGTGGTGATGAGCGGCGTGGCCCGGTGAGTCGCAGACGGGGCGTCCGCCCTGCAGGATCCCGGCCCACCGGGTCGGAGTAGCCTGAGACCTCTGCGCACCGGGAGACGATCCGCCATCCCGCTGGCCGCAGCGGCGGCCGGCGTGACCGCCACGACGTTGGTCGTGGCCGGCCTCGGCGCGCCCGGCGGTGCCCAGACCGACGAAGTCCTCGACGTCGTGCCGATCGCCGAGTCCCAGCGCACCGTCGCCCTCTCCGATGACGGATCCCTTCTCGTCACCGAGACCACCTCGCCGGCGAACGACGACGGGTCGGTCGCGGCGGGTACGACGGTCACGCTGGTCGACCTCGTCGCCGTTCCCGCCGTCACCACCGATCTCGCCGCGGCGGTGGGCGATGCGAACGGGTTCGATCCGTCGATCAGCGCCGACGGCTGCATCGTCGTGTACTCGACCCTCTCCGAGGTCGTCGCCGGATCGGACGACACCACCGGCACGCTCGTCGGGTCCGGGGACCCGTCCGACGAGCTCATCGACGACGCCGTCGTCCCCACCAGCGAACCGCCTGCCGAGCCGCTCCCGTCGAGTACCGCTGGGACCGGCGACTCCCTGCCGGTCTCCGACGACTCCGCGGTCCTCGCGCAGGTCGAACCCGCCGCCGCGAGCGCAGCGCTTCGTGCGGTCGACCGATGCGCGGGCGGCGCCCCGGCGGTCGTCGAACTGCCGGTGCTCGACGTCGATCGCTCCGACCCGTATCCGCCCGCTGCGCTGTCGGCCGACGGCACCACCATCGTCGTGTCAACGGGCGCCGACGTCGTCGTGCTCACCGATCAGGGTTCGGCGACCGACCCGCCAGGTCCTGCCGCGTACGTCGAGACGGCGCGTTTCGACGCCGCCGACGACACGACCGACGAGTCGATCACCGGCGACGTCGTCGACGTGTCCGCCGACGGGTCGATCGTCGTGTTCGAGACCGCCTCGGCCGACGACCCGGACCTTCCCGGTGACATCCGGGTGTGGACCGAGCTCGACGGCCCGGTCCCGCTCGCCGTCGATGCCGCGGCTCCATCGATCTCGGGGGACGGGTCGCTCGTCGCCTTCACGGCCGGCGCCGACTCGCCCGTCGCGGCGCCTGGGATCTCGGTGGTCCGACGGGGAGCCGACCCGTTCGTCGTGCGGAACGTGGCACCCGCCGGGTCGTCGCCGACCCTCTCGACCGACGGCGCACACCTGGCGTTCCTCACTGCCGACGGCATCGCCGTCGCCGACTGGTCGGCGGGAGACGAGCCCTTCGCACCCGACACCTTCACCGTGTCGACCCTTCCGGGCGCCCTCCACGCCTCGCAGCCGGCCATCGACCACACCGGCGCCACCATTGCGGTGGTGGCGCTCGCCGCCCCCGACGATCCGGGCACCACGACGCCGGTCGAGCCGAGCAGTCGGCCCGACCCCGGCCTCTGGGTCCGCCCGCCGGTCGCGTCGTTCGACCAGGAGACGTACGACCTCGGGTCCGGGTCGTTCCCCGCTGCTCTGTCGGCGACCGCGGTGTTGACGAACGACGGACCCTCCAGCGTGCGCGTCGACACGTCGACGGCGGTGGTGTCGGCGCCCTACGAGATCGATCTCGAGGAGTGCCCGACGACGCTCCGACCCGGCGAGTCGTGCCCGATCTTCATCGACTTCGTCGTCGGTGAGGACGACGGTCGCGTGACCGGCGAGATCGTCGTGCTCGGCGTGCGCGGCTCGACCGTGGCGAGGGCGTCGCTCGTCGCACAGGGACCCGCCCCCGCCCCGACCGTGCCGACGATGGTGCCGCCCACCACGTCCGGTGGAACGACCGGAGGCGGCACGACCGGCGGGACCACGGGAGGGACCACGACCGGCGGCACCACCGGTGGGTCGACGACCGGTGGGACCACGACGGGCGGCTCGACCGGAGGCCGGACCACCACCGGGACCACCGGCGGGAGTACGCGGACCACCACCACGACGACCACCACGGCGGCGGTCGGGGTTCCGTCGTTCTCTCCCGCTCAGCTCGACATCGCGCCGACCATCGTCGACGCCGGCCGCCGTACCGCCCGGCTCGAACTCCGCAACTCGGGGAACGCGTCCCTCACGGTCGAGTCGCTCGCGTTCGATCCCGGCGCCGACGACGACGGCTTCACCGTCGTGTCCACCGACTGCACCGCTGTCACCATCGCCCCGGGCGGTTCGTGCAGCGTCGACGTGCAGTTCGCTCCCACGACGGTCGGTGAGTTCAGTGCCGACGTCGTCGCGTCGTTCACCAACGGCGTGGTCGCCCGGGCCACGGTCTCCGGCGTGGGCGCGCCCGCCCCCACGCTCACGGCCCTGCCCGACGTCGCCGCGGCGGGCCAGGTGGTCACCGTCATCGGTGCCGGCTTCCCCGCCGGCTCCACGGTCGAGCTCACGTTCGCCGACGACACCTCGACGGTGCTCGTCGACGAGGTCGGAGTCTTCGAGATCCCGCTGCTGATCCTCCCCGACACCACGACCGGACCGATCGACGTCTCGGTGGCCGGGGTGATCGACTCGTACGGCGAGGTCACCTCGACGCTGCTGGTCGACCAGTCGCCGAGTGGGTCCGACGTGGCGGTGTTCGGCAGCGGTCTGGGCGTCGACCTCGGCGGCTGAGCCGATCCCGACGGAGCGTGAGGCCGGCCGGCGAGAACGGTCGTCGTTCGGTCGGTCGTCGTTCGATCAGGTGTCGTCGACGAAGCCGAGGATCGTGGCCGCGACGTCGCAGGTGGTGGAACCCGGTGCCGGCTCGGTGCAGCCGATGGCCAGCGCCACACGCGTGTCGCTCTCGAACCGGAACGGTGCGACGAGGTGGAACTCGAGGTCGCGGAAGTTCGCGAGGTTCGAGGAGAGCAGCACCTCGTCGCCACGGACGATCTGCACGGTTCCGACCGCCCCGCCGGGGTTCTGGATGATCACGTCGGTGATCGAGAGCACCCGGCCGGTTCCGTTCTCGTCGAACGTGAAGGCGTTGGTGTCGCTCCCGCCGGCCTCGGCCGAGGCCTCGAGGCGCAGGTCGACCGGTTCTCCGAGCGGGAGCCGCGCTGCCTCCGCGGCGGCCGCCTCGATCTCGTCGACCTGCTCGGCGATCCGTTCGTCCTGGGCTGCATCGAGTTCGGCCGCCTCGTCCTGGGCGATGTTCTCGACCGACGGTCGCATGAACAGCAGCCATGCGAGGATCCAGAACAGGAGCGCCCCGAAGAAGCCGGCCAGCGCAGGGCCGAGCCACGACGGGACGCGCGGACCCTGTCGGTATGCGCCCTCGAGCGAACGCGAGTCGCCGCTGCTCGACCGGAGTCCGACCGCGAACGGATGCTCGATCTCGACTCCACTCCAGAAGCCGGAGTGGGGTGCCACCCGCAGCTCGATCCTGGCGCTGCGACCCGGGTCGACGTTGACCATCGTGGCGGCGAGTTCGGCGGCCACGTCATCGGACGCGGTCACGTCGACCTCGAGGGCGAGCGGCACGTTGCCCGAGTTGTCGACGACGATCTTGTGCCGACCCGCCCGGCCCGACTTCGACACCGGCGGTTCGAGCCGCGCCGAGAATCCGGCGGAGGCGCCGACGTCGACCGAGATCTGCGCCTGCTCGGTCTGGCCCGCGTCGTCGACCTCGATGGCGCACGTGTGCGGTCCGGCCGCCACGGTGACGGGTGGCTCGATGGTGACCGGCATCTCGAGCGACTCGTTCGGGTCGAGGTAGATCGTCTGCGACTGGAGGCTGATCGCCTCGGCGAGGTCGCCGACCGGCTTCAGCGTGACCATGCGCTCGACGTCGACGGGGTTGTGGAGGATCAGGGTGAGCGCTGCGGCCTCGCCGGGCGCGGCCGAGACGTGATCGTCGAGAAACAGAGCGGTCACGGCCATGGCCCGGAAAGCTAGTCGGCGTCCCCGGTACCCGAGGGGTCGTCGGGGCGTCGTCGGTAGGCTCGTCGCATGCCCGACGGCCTGCCCTCGCCCCTCGCTCTCGAACCCGGATTCGACCCCCGCTCCGCGGTGTTCGATCGTCTCCTCAAGAACCGGGTCGTGATGCTCGGTTCCGACGTCAACGACGACATCGCCAATCAGATCTGCGCCCAGCTCCTCTACCTCGAGGGTGAGGATCCCGGCTCCGACATCTGGCTGTACATCAACAGTCCGGGCGGGTCGGTCACCGCCGGCATGGCCATCTACGACACGATGCAGTTCGTCGGGTGCGACGTCGCCACCGTGTGCCTCGGTCTCGCCGCGTCGATGGGCCAGTTCCTGCTCACGGCCGGCGCCCAAGACAAGCGGTACGTGCTGCCGAACGCCCGCGTCATGATGCACCAGCCGCTCGCCGGTCTGCGCGGCCAGGCGGCCGACATCGCCATCCAGGCCGAACAGCTCGGCTACACCAAGCGCCGCATGGCCGAGCTCATCGCCGAGCACTCGGGCCAGCCGCTCGACCAGATCCAGCAGGACTCCGAGCGCGACCGCTGGTTCACCGCCGAAGAGGCCAAGGACTACGGCCTCTGCGACGCGGTCATCGTCCGCCGGGGCGAGATCCTGTAATCCCGGCTCGCCCGCTCCGGTGGCTCACGTCGACCTCCGCTGACGCTTCGGTCTGGATTGCCAGTGTTCCGTTGAGCCCGGGACTCGACGGAACCACTGTCCGCTCCTGCCCGGGTCGGATCCGGACAGTGTCCGCTCTCGCCCGGGTCGGATCCGGACACCTCGTCGGGCGTCTCGGCGGGCGTCCCGTCACGCCTGGGGTCAGACCCGGAACGTGATCACTCGTCGTCGTGGGCGACGAGGGTGCTCATCGGGCCGAGATCGATGCCGCAGTTGGTACGGAGCCAGCGGTCGACCGCCGCAGCCGACTGCTCCGACTCGTAGGCCGTCGCCACCGCCCGCTGCAGCGACTCGGCGTCGCCGGGCACGACGGTGCTCGCCGTCTCGTAATTCAAGGTGAGCTGGTCCCAGTCGTCCTCGACGGCCAGCGGGGCGAGGTCCCCGATTCGCCGATAGAGGTCGAGGAGCGGCTCGACGTCCTCGACCGATCGCAGCGTCGGCTGCGTGAGCGACGTGCGGTTGGCGTCGATCTCCCCGCAGAACCGCTCGGCGTCGCCACCGCTGGAGTCACCGCCGCAGGCGGTGGCGATCACCGCGATCGCTGCGGCCGCCACGAACGCGCTGGCACGGAGGGGTCCGCGTTCCGACACGCCACGATCTTCGCAGTGTGGCTGGCGTCGGGCGCGTCACTTCCGACCACTTCCACGTCGTCGAACCCTGTCGCACCCCGCCCGTAGGTTGGCCTCCGTCGGTCGGCGGTCGCTCGATCCGCTGACACGACGCCGGCGTCGTGGGATCGCCGCACCTCTCCCACCCGGTCCGGTGGTGGGCCCGCGCCCGCCCCTTCCCACGGAGGTGCACCGTGTTCGCAACCATCCCGTCCGCCGTCATTCTCGGTGCCGAGGGTCACCGCGTGTCCGTCGAGGTCCACGTGGGCGACGGTCTGCCCGGGTTCCATCTCGTCGGTCTACCCGACGCGTCGGTGCGCGAAGCCCGCGATCGCGTGCGCGCCGCGATCATGTCGACCGGGCGATCGTTCCCGTCCGGGAAGATCACCGTGAACCTCGCTCCGTCGCAGACGAAGAAGACCGGTTCCGGACTCGATCTCGCCATCGCCGTCGGCATCCTCGTCGCCGATCGTCACGTCCAGCCCGACGCCGTCAGCGGTCTCGGATTCGTGGGTGAGCTCGGGCTCGACGGTTCGGTCCGCGGCGTCGCCGGATGCGCGCCGATGGTGGGTGCACTGCGCTCGGTCGACCCCGTGGTCGCGGTCGCGAGCCGTCGAGAGGCCGTCGTTGCGACCGACCGACACGTGCGTGCGGTGGCCACGCTCACCGAACTCGTCGACACGCTGGCCTGTGAGGCGCCCTGGCCCGATCACGACGATCCCGATCCGCCCGAGTCGGTCGACGTCGTTCCCGATCTCCGAGAGGTCCGGGGACAGGAGGTCGCTCGGCTCGCCCTCGAACTGTCGGCGATCGGCGGGCATCACCTCTTGCTCGTCGGTCCGCCCGGTGCCGGCAAGACGATGCTCGCCGAGCGCCTGCCGGGACTGCTCCCCGATCTCGAACCGAATGCCGCACTCGAGACGAGCATGGTGCACTCGGCCGCCGGTCTGGAGCTGCCGACTGCCGGACTCGTGACCCGTCCGCCATTCCGGTCCCCGCACCACACGGCATCGCAGGTCGCCATCGTCGGTGGCGGGTCGCACGCGCTGCGACCGGGTGAGATCAGCATCGCCACCAACGGTGTGCTCTTCCTCGACGAACTCCCCGAGTTCCCGGTCCACGTGCTCGAGACGCTTCGCCAGCCGCTCGAGTCGGGCCGGATGAGCATCAATCGCGCCGCGCTCAGCACGGTGCTCCCGGCCGACTTCCTCCTCGTCGCGGCGATGAACCCGTGTCCGTGTGGCGGCGGTCGGGGGGACCCGTCCGACTGTACGTGTGGCCACGATCGCGTCCGCCGGTACCGATCGAGGCTGTCGGGCCCGGTGCTCGACCGGTTCGATCTGCGGATTCGCGTGACGCCTCCCGACACCGATCAGCTCATGTCGAGCCGTCCGGGAGAGTCCAGCGCCGAGGTCGCCCCTCGGGTCGCAGCTGCTCGGGCCCGAGCGCTGGAGCGTCAGGGTGTTCTCAACGGGCGTCTCGCGCCGGCCCATCTCGACTCCGTCGCACCGCTCACCGAGTCCGCACGAGCTGCGGTACGACACGAGCTCGAACGAGGACGGCTGTCCGGTCGGGGATATCACCGGATCCGACGACTGTCCCGGTCGATCGCCGACCGCCGCAGCGCTGAGTCCGTCGATCTGTGCGACGTCGATCTCGCGCTCCAGCTGCGATCGGCGCTGTCACCGGCGTCGACGGGACGAGCGGCATGAGCGGGCCGACCGTCGACGACCGTCGGGCGGCAGCCGTGTTGGCATCGCTGCCGGCGATGACCTCTCGGCGCCTCCGAACACTGCTCCACCGGCGCTCGGCCACGTCCGTCCTGGCCGTTCTCGGCGGCCGGGAACCGCTCGACGCCACGTCGAGCCGGCTGTTCCGTCGCACGCCCGAACTCCGTGACCGGTGGCGGCAGCACCTGCGCTCCCAGGGTTCGATCGCCGCCGATCGGTGCGACGAGCTCGGCGTGTCGATCCTCCTGCCGGGAACGCCGGGCTGGCCGCCCCAACTCGTCCTCGATCCCGACCCACCTGCGGTGCTCTTCGCCCAAGGCGATCCGGCAGCGATCGATGTGCGTCGGGTGGGTGTGGTCGGAACTCGACATCCGACCCAGCGCGGCCGACAGATCGCAGCCCGGGTCGGTCACGAGCTCGCCGACGCCGGTGTCGCCGTGGTGTCGGGCCTGGCGCTCGGCGTCGACGGTGCGGCACATCGCGGTGCGCTGGCATCGGGCCGCGCCGCGCCGGTCGCGGTGATCGCACACGGACACCACCGGCCCTACCCGAGGTCTCACGCTGCGTTGTTCCGCGAGGTCGCCGAACACGGCCTGCTGCTGTCGGAATGGCCTCCGGGCGTCGAGCCCGAGCG
>JBCDAK010000087.1:0-18746 GCA_039185545.1 Actinomycetota bacterium | reverse complement strand
GACGCTCGAGAGCGCCGACGGCGTCACCGTGTTCCGCGGTGGCGGTGTCAACTCGACGATCCGATGCTTCGCGTTCAACCGGACACAGGCGCCGTTCGACGATCCGCTGGTCATCGAGGCCTGCAAGCTCGCGTGTGACCGCCAGCAGCTGATCGACGTCATTGCGTTCGGTATCGCCGAGTTGGGGAACGACATGCCGAGCCGCGGCTTCGAGGGCTACCCCGAGGACGTCCCGCAGCGCGAGCGCGACGTCGCCCGTGCGACCGAGCTGTTCGCCGAGGCTGGCGTCACCGAGTTCACGATCCTCGCCGCAGACTTCGTCCCCGGCATCGTGGCGTCCGCCGAGCTTTACGCCCAGCAGCTGGCCGAGTGCGGGGTGACGGCGACGGTCGATGTCGGCGATCCGCTCACGTACTTCAACGACTTCGGACGCGTGCTGTCGACGCCCTGCCAGTCGTTCTACTTCATCAACCGCCCGGCGGAGACGCTCCTGTCGAGCTACACGGGAACGTCTGCGGGGTTCAACGTGTTCGGGTCGGTCGACCCCGACTACGACGCCGCCCTGACCTCCGCGCTCGCCACGGTCGACGACGAGGAGCGCATGGCACTGATCTCCGAGCTGCTCGTAACGGTGCGTGACGAGGACGGCTGGCTGATCTGGGGCTTCGAGGACCAGATCGACGCTCGAGTCGACGGCCTCGAGGGAGTCGATCTCACGCAGTCGGTCCCGGTCTTCGGCACCGCCACCCTCGCCTGACGACCATGTCGCTCGGTCGGTTCGTCGTCGCGCGGCTCGTCGCGACCGTCGGTATCGCACTCGCGGTCAGCGTGGTGCTGTTCGCCGCCGTGGAGTTTCTCCCCGGTGACGCCGCGACGCGCATTCTCGGCCAGAACGCGACACCCGATCGAGTCGAGGCGCTGCGCGCGCAGCTCAATCTCGCCGACGGACCGATCGAGCGATACGTGTCGTGGCTCGGGGATGCGCTCCAGGGCGACTTCGGCACGTCGATCACCAGCCAGCAGCCGGTGTGGCAGGCGATCGAGACCCCCGTACGAAACTCTCTGATCCTCGGCGCAGTGGCATTCGTGGCGATGTCCCTGATCGCCATCGGTCTGGGCGTCGCCGCCGGACGGCGGCCGGGGGGTCGTGCCGACCGCGTCGTCTCGGCGATCACCTCGTCGATCGCGTCGGTCCCGGACTTCGTCCTCGGCGGCGTTCTCATCGCGGTGTTTGCGTCGTGGCTCGATCTGTTGCCGGCGGTGTCCCTCGTCCCGATCGGCGGAACGCCGCTCGACGAACCACGCGTCCTCGTACTTCCTGCGGCGACGCTCGCCATCTTCGGCGGAGCGTTCGGCGCTCGCTTGATCCGAGCCGTCGTGGCCGATGCGGCATCGTCCCCGCATGTCGAAGCGGCGGTGCTCGCCGGGCTCCCCGAGCGCCGCGTCGTCACCCGACACCTCCTGCCCTCGATCATCGCTCCGACCGCCCAGGTGCTCGCATCGATCGTTCCGTACGTCGTCGGCGGCGCCATCGTCGTCGAGCAGCTGTTCGGATATCCGGGCGTCGGCGCGTCGCTCGTCGCGAATCTCGCCGCCCGCGACGTCACGGTCGTCGAGGCGATCGGGATGATCCTGACCTTGATCGTGCTCGCGGCGCTCTTCACCGCCGACGTGGTCGGCGCTGCCGCCGACCCGCGCCGTCGAACCGCATCGGGCGCGACCGCCGACGAGACGTCCGCGGTGGTCCTCGTCACGGTGGAGGCACGATGAGCGGCGTCGACGAGGTCGTCGCGTCGGATCTCGACGCGGAGGCCGGTGAGGAATCGGTCGAATCGGTCGAGACGCCAGCTCGCTCCGGGCGGTGGCTCGACTCGTGGGGGATCGTCGCAGGCGTGCTGCTGGTCGGGACGGTCGGCATCGCATTGCTGGGGCCGCTGTTCGCGTCCGAACCGGTGGGTCAGACGATCGGGCGCCCCTACGACACCGAGACCGGTGGCTGGCTCGGTACGGGGGCGGTGGGTCGCGACATCTGGTCGGAGATGCTCCACGGCGGCCGGCGGATCGTTCTCGCACCCGTCGTGATCACGCTGCTCGCCACGCTCGTCGGCACCACGGTCGGTGCTCTCATGGCGGCGTCGCGGTCGGCGAGCAGAGTGCTGCGCGTGCTCGACGTCGTCGCCGTGCTCCCCGGACTGCTCGTGCTGCTCCTCATGCTCTACCGATTCGGCGACAGCCTCGTCGTGGTCGGAATCGCCGTCGTGCTGGTGAGCGCGCCGTACATCGCTCGGTACATGCGATCGGTCGCGGAACCCGTGCTGGCGTCCGACTACGTCCTGCAGGCGCGGCTCGTGGGCGAACCTCGGCTGCTCATCCTGTGGCGCCATGTCCTCCCGAACCTCACCGGGCCCGTGCTCGCCGACGCGGCGCTCCGGGTCGCCGGCACCGTGTACGTGGTCGCCGCCGCCAGCTTCCTCGGCTTCGGTCCGCCGCCCCCGGCCACCGACTGGGCCGTCATGATCAACGAGGGAGCCGCCGGGGCGACCCTCAACGCCAACGCCGTGGTCGCTCCCGCCCTCGCGATCGCCGCGTTCACGGTGTCGCTCAATCTGCTCGGCGATCGGCTCGCAGCCCGATGGAGGGCGGTGTGACCGTGTCCGAACCATCGGCGCGCTCGGCGGCGACGGTCCCGTCGGAGACTCGACAGGCCGCGATGGCGGTGAGCGGCCTCGGCGTGACGGCGCGGGCCACGGGTGGTCGCGTGCTCGACGACGTCACGC
This sequence comes from Actinomycetota bacterium, assembly GCA_039185545.1. Classification (GTDB taxonomy): domain Bacteria; phylum Actinomycetota; class Acidimicrobiia; order Acidimicrobiales; family Ilumatobacteraceae; genus Ilumatobacter_A. Next base: position 15,969 of record JBCDAK010000087.1, on the reverse strand, counting down.
TCGCCGTGGCTCCCGGAGTGGTCACCGGAATCGTCGGCGAGTCGGGTTCGGGCAAGACGACCCTGTTGCGGTCGCTGCTGGGGGCGGTCGCACCGGGACTCGACGCGTCGGGCCGCGTCGAGTTGATCGACGGTGCGTCGACGACCCAGTTGCTGGGTGCGTCGTCCCGGCAACTCCGATCGATTCGATCGCATCGGATCGCGTACCTGTCCCAGGATCCGGGCCGCAGCCTCACCCCGACCATGCGGATCGCCGCCGCCATCGGCGAGCGGCTCCCGGCGGGGCTGGCGCGGGAGACCCGGCGGGCAGCCGTGCGTGAGCTGCTGTCGTCGGTCGGTCTGCCGTCCGACGACGACTTCCTGCGCCGGTATCCGTTCGCGCTCTCGGGCGGGCAGGCCCAGCGTGTCGCCCTCGCCCGAGCACTCGCGACCTCTCCCGACGTGCTGCTGCTCGACGAGCCGACGACCGGCCTCGACGTGGTGACCCAGGCAGACCTCCTCGACGAGCTGAAACGTCAGCACCAGGCCACTCCGCGGACGACGGTGATCGTGTCGCACGATCTCGCGGTGATCGCCCAGCTCGCCGACCACGTCGTCGTGCTCCGACATGGCGAGGTCGTCGAGTCGGGGCCGTGCGTCGAGACGCTTCGGCGCCCCAGTCATTTGTACACCCGTCAGCTCGTCGAGTTGTGTCCCGACCCGCTCGGCCCCCAGCTCGACCGTCGGGCCGCCAGCCCTGGATCGGGGGATCCGTCCGATCCGGAGCTGCGGGTCCGAGGGCTCGTCGCGACCCACCGTCGGCCGCGCCGGCCGCCCGTCGTGGCCGCCGACGGGCTCGACCTCGACCTCCACGCGGGTCGGTGCGTCGCCCTCGTCGGCACGTCCGGGTCGGGCAAGTCCACCATCGCCCGGGCGATCGTCGGAGCGCATCGGCCGGACTCCGGTGAGATCGCCGTCGACGGCCGCGCGCTGTCGCCCGATCTCGATGGTCGGTCCTCGGCGGATCGGTGGCGCGTGCAGATGGTCCCGCAGGACCCGACGAGTTCCCTCGACCCGCGTCGGCGCGTCGGTCGAGCGGTCGGTGACGTGGTCCGGCGCCTGGGCACCGAGTCGGCCGATGACGACGTCGACGCGGCGGTCGCACGGTTGTTCACCCAGGTCGACCTCGACCCGTCTCTGATGGCACGCCGGCCGGGAGCGCTCAGCGGAGGGGAGCGGCAGCGAGTCGCGATCGCTCGTGCACTGGCCGCGTCGCCGTCGGTCCTGTTGTGTGACGAGGTGACGTCGGCCCTCGACGTGTCGGTGCAAGCCGACGTCGTACGACTGCTGCGCACGCTGGTCGACGAGCAGCAGCTCGCCATGCTCTTCATCACCCACGATCTCGGGCTCGTCCACGACATCGCGGACGAGGTCGCCGTCCTGCACGAGGGCAACGTGTGCGAGATCGGACCGGTCGACACGGTCACCCGCTCGCCCGAGCACCCGGTCACGCAGCGTCTGCTCGCCGCATCGCCGTCCTTGGCGAAGGAGCTCGAGCGAGCGGACCAGCCGGCGTCGGCCACGCCCTGACGCGCGCCCGAACTCGACTCGTCACGGCCGCACGACGGACGGCGTCGCGAACGCCGACCCACCGGGAGGTCCGCTCCAGAGGTCGCGCAGCGACCAGACTGATGGCGATGAGTCGGATCGGTGTCGCTCGCTGCCTGGTGGCCGCCGTGCTGTTCGGGGCCTCTGCGCCGCTCGCGTCGGAGCTCGCGGGGTCGCTCCCGGCGTTCACGCTCGCGGGGCTCTTGTACATCGGAGCGGCCGTGGCCGCTGCTCCGGCCACGATCCGGCATCCTCCGACCGCTCGGGCGTTCCGTTCCGAGTGGCGCCCTGCCGCAGCGGCCGTCCTGATGGGTGGAGCCGTCGGGCCCGTCCTGCTCGTCGCCGGCCTGGCGAGAACCGACGCGGCCTCGGCGTCGATCCTGCTGAACGCCGAACTGGCGGCGACGGTCGTCCTGGCGGCCGTGCTGTTCCGCGAGCACCTGGGTGCGCGCATGTGGATCGCCGCCGGCCTCATCACCGTGGCGGGCGGGCTGCTGACGTGGCAGCCCGGCGCGAGTCTCGATGTCGGCGCACTTCTGGTGGTCGCCGCGTGCGTGGCGTGGGGGTTCGACAACGGCGTCACGGCCGCGATCGAGCAGCTCTCGGCCGAACACGTCGTGATGCTGAAGGGGGTGATCGCCGGCGGTGCGAACCTCCTGATCGGGTTGCTGGTCGCCGGGTGGGGAGACACCACGTCGGTCCGTGACGTCGTGGCGGCGTTGGCGATCGGTGCGGCCGGGTACGGCCTGTCGATCACGCTGTGGGTGAAGGGTGCCCGCGACCTCGGGGCGGCGCGCGGCCAGGTCATCTTCTCGACGGCGCCGTTCATCGGAGCCGTCATCGCCTGGACGCTGCTCGGCGACGACGCCACCGCACTCCAGCTGGTGGCAGCGCTGATCGCGGCCGTCGGCGTCGCGGTGTCGTTGCGGTCCGACCACGAGCACGATCACCGTCATCAGCCCGTCGAGCACGATCACGAGCACGTCCACGACGATGGCCATCACGATCACGACGGCGCCACGACGGGGCGCCACACCCACGTCCATGCGCATCGATCACTGGCGCACGCACACGCTCACGTCCCCGACCTCCACCACCGTCACGATCACTGATCACCGACGACGGGAGGGCCGGCCGCTCACCGAGTGCCGGGTCCTGGCTACGGTGCGCGGGGTGCAACGATTCGAGGCGTCGGCCGTCACACACATGCTCGTCGTGGCAGATGTGGAGCGCAGTCGCGACTGGTACGTCGGCGTGCTCGACGCCGAGCTGTTCGGTGAGTACGGCGGCACGTCGGTCGTGCTCGAGTTGCTCGGGAGCTGGATTCTCCTCGTCACCGGCGGAGGACCCGACGAGGGCAAACCCGAGGTGTCGCTCGCCCCACCGAGCGACCCGGACCGGCCGTCGGCTCAGATCATCTTCCGGGTCGACGACTGCCTCGGTCTGTACGAGCTGCTCTCGAGCCGTGGAGCCGACTTCCTGGCGGCGCCGCACGTCCGTGAGGGTGAGACCCGAGCGTTCTTCCGCGACCCCGACGGTCACCTGTTCGAGATCTCGGAACTGACCTGAGTCGTCCGCCGATCACCAGGGCGGGAGAGGGTCGGGCAACGCCGCCCAACGGTCGGGGTGCCAGGTCTGCTCGTCGTCGTTCAGCAACGCCTTGTCGAGCAGTCGCTCGAGGTGGGGGCGGTTCAGCTTCACGCCGATGAACGCGATCTCCTGGCGACAGTCGCCGACGTTCTCGTCCCAGATGCTGTCGATCCACTCGACCATCGACGGATCGTTCGGCCACTCCTCCCGGGGGAGGGTCGCCCACCAGTGACCGAACGCTTCGAGGGTGAGCGCCGGCCCGGCCTGCGACCAGACGCCGGAGATGAACAGCCGACTCGCGATCCAGCACGTCCCCTTTGAGCGGACCACGTTGGGGAGGCCTTGTTCGAGCAGCTCGGCGAGGCGTTGCGGATGGAACGGGACCCGGCGCCGGTACACGAAGCTCTCGATGCCGTACTTCTCGATCTCGGGCGTGTGGAACCCCTCGAGTTCCTGCGCCCACCCGGCCGAGTGCGATGCCGACTCGACGTCGTACGCCCCGGTTCCCATGACCTGGTCGAGCGGCACGTCGGCGTGCAGCGACCGGAGCAGGGTGGCCCCCGGATTGAGATGCTGGATCAGACCCTCGACGCGTTCGAGGTCGCGCTTGCTCGCGCGGTCGGTCTTGTTGACGATGATCACGTTGGCGAACTCGATCTGGTCGATCAGCAGGTGCGCGATTCGTCGGACGTCGTCGTCGACGGCGCCGATGTCGCGATCGATGAGACGGTCCCTGGTGCCCAGCTCGCGCAGGATCGTCTCGGCGTCGACGACCGTGACCATGGTGTCGAGTTCGGCGACGTCGCCAAGCGACACGCCGTCCTCGTCGCGGAACGCGAACGTGGTGGCGACCGGCATCGGCTCGCTGATGCCGGTCGACTCGATCACGATGTGGTCGAACCGACCTTCCTTCGCCAGCTTGCTCACCTCGATGACGAGGTCGTCTCGCAGCGTGCAGCAGATGCAGCCGTTGGTCATCTCGACGAGTTGTTCGTCGACGCGGAGGACGTCGGAGTTGCGGACGATGCCGGCATCGACGTTGATCTCGCTCATGTCGTTGACGATCACCGCGACCCGTTGATCCTCGCGGTTGTCGAGGATCCGCTGGAGCAGAGTCGTCTTGCCTGCGCCGAGGAATCCCGACAGGACGGTCACCGGGACCTTCCCTGAGTCGCTGGCGGCGTCGTTCTCCGAGTCCCTCGAGGTGTCGTGTTCGATCATCGACGACATGCCGTCAGGATATGAGAACGAGTCTCGGACCGACCCGGTGACGAATCGCGAGCGGTGGTACTCTGCGACCGTCGACGGAGAGCGAAGTCCGGTGAGAATCCGGCGCTGTCCCGCAACGGTGATCCCCGGCCGTCGAGGCCGGGGCGAGCCCGGTCGCCTCCCCGCCGACACCACACCAGAAGCCTGCGAGGACGGGCGTCTCGTCGGTTCCCCGGACCCCGCCGAGCATCGCGTCCCTCGTCTCGACTCGAGGAAGCACCGATGCCGGAACGTGCCGCCGACGACATCCCGACCGACGATCCTCGGCCCAAGGAGCTTCGGCGCGCTCCGTCGCTCGTGCTCGTCAACACCGGTCCCGGCAAGGGCAAGACCTCGGCGGCGGTCGGCGTGATCGTGAGAGCGATCGGGCGGGGTTGGCCGGTCGGTGTCGTCCAGTTCCTGAAGTCCGGCAACTGGAAGACCGGCGAGGAGAAGGTCTGTCGCGATCTCGGCGTCGATTGGTGGACCGAGGGGGAGGGGTTCACGTGGGACTCCGACGACCTCGACCGCGACCAGGCCAAGGCCGCCAGTGCCTGGGACCTCGCCGAGAGGGTCATCGCTGCGGGTGATCACCAACTCGTCGTGCTCGACGAGATCACCTACCCCGTCAACTGGGGGTGGGTCACCGTCGACCGGGTGGTGCGGGCCATCACCGAGCGTCCCGAGCACGTCAACGTCGTGATCACCGGTCGCAACGCACCGGCCGAGCTCATCGACATCGCCGACACGGTCTCGGAGATCGGCGTCGTCAAGCACGCGTATCAGTCCGGCATCCGGGCGAAGAAGGGGATCGACTTCTGATGGCACGTCGGCGAGCGCGCGTCTCCACGTCGGTGCTCGTGTGTCGCGGGTGCTGCTGCGGCTCGGAGGCGAAGCATCCCGACGTCGACCACGACGGTCACGTCGAGCGCCTTCGGGCCGCGACCGATGGCGTCAACGGTCGAGTGATGACGGTCGACTGCCTCGGTCCGTGCGAGCGATCGAACGTGGTCGTCGTGCGGAGAGGCACCCGGCGGACCTGGTTCGGCGACCTCCTCGACGACGAGCAGATCGACCGGCTCGGAGCCTGGATCGGTTCCGATGCCGCAGATCCGCCAGCCGATCTCGCAGCGCATCGGTTCGACGGTCCGACTCCTCGCGCGCGACGACGGTTGCTCCCCGAGCGGGGCGACGACCTGGCGGGGTGGTGTGTCGACGTGCTCGCAGCCGGCGGCGTCTGGACGATGGGGGTCGTCGGGGCGCTCGCCGAATTCGACACCGGCGCCGGCGTCGACGCGGATGTGCGCCCAGCCACCCCCGCAGGCGAAGGACACGTCGTCGAAGCCCGCTCGTCGACGGGTGCGATGCGAGTGGTCCTCGATTCGACGACCCGCACGTTCGCGTTCGGCCAGCTGGACGCACCCGAGAAACTGGCGTCCCGCCTCCTCGTCCGCACCAGCGCGGGCCTGCCTGCCACGGACGGACTCATCGAGGTCGGTCGCGACGGCGGTGCGCTCTTCGAGCACGAGTCGGATCAGACGCTGTTCGACCTCGGACTCGGCCGACGCGCTGCTCACTTCATGATCCGCACCGATGACCACGACCTGATCGGCATGCTCCGTCGGCACCTCGGAACACCGCTGGCCGACATCGAGACCGATGTGTTCACCGCGATGGTCGAGTCGTCGCCGACACGCGTCGTGCGGACGGCGCTCGGTCGGATCGAGGTGACTGCGCCGATCCCGCCCCCCGACGGCGAGTCGCCGATCGGTTCGCACACCCACCTCCGGCCCCCTGATCTCGGCCTCGGCCTCGACCTGCCCCACGAGCTGGAGGTGCCGGCCGGCTGGCACCTCGGACCGATCCACTACCCGCCGTCCGATCGGAGCGCGCCGTGACGGCCGTCGAGGACGAGAGCGATGCGGCAGTTCCACGTGTCGTCGAGGAGTACGGCTCCACCCTCGAGGTCTTCGAGCTGCCGTGCGACGAGGACACGCTGCTCGCGGTTCTCACCGAGCTGTTCGAGAACTGGTGGGACGAGATCTTCTTCGGAACCCTCGTGGAAGGTGGCGCCTGGGAGGTCGCGGCTCCGAACGCACCCGAACGCCTGTCGATGTTCGACGGCTACCTGACGGTCGACTTCGGCCGCTGGCACTTCCACCTGTGCATCGGTGAGCACACGGCCTCCGGACCGGAGCTCGGTCGGATCCGCCGGTGCTCCGAGGCGTACCTCTATCGCACGATCGGTGGCGACGGGTCGCCGGTGTCGTGGGGACTGCGGCTGCTGAACGGGGAGGGCACTCAGATCGGCACGGTCCTGCTCCCGAACCCGTTCTTGTCCAACCGCCAGGCCGCCCTCCCCGAGCCCGACTGGAGCCGGCTCGTCTGCTGGGATCTGCTCCGCGAGCGATTCCTCGGACTCGGCCCCGATCCCAGGGACCGCACCGGAGCCGGCTTCGCGCACGGCTGAGGTCGTGTGCGCGGTCAGCGCGAGGACGTGGCGACGTGGCTCACCTTCGCCGGCCCGCTGCGATGTGATTGACTACGGGTGCCGCAGTGAACGGGAACCCGGTGAGAGTCCGGGACTGTCCTCGCAACTGTGACCGGGGAGGTGCCATCCCCTCGTGTGCCACTGATCGAGAGATCGGGAAGGCCGGGACGGCGTCGACGATCCGGGAGTCAGGAGACCGACTGCGGCGCACATATTCACGGATCCACGAAGGATGGAGAAAGGACAGGTGGCCGCCATGGTGGCGACTCCCCACACCGCGCGTCGATCGACGCGCCGACCAGCGATCGCGCTGGTCATCACCGCAGGACTGATCGCCGGTGCGTGCGCCAGCGATGACGACGACAGCGACGACGTCGCCGCGACGGTCCCAGCCCCCGCCGACGATGCGGACTCGGATGACGCTGACGGCGGTGAGGAGGATGCTGGCTCAGACGATCCCGACGGCGGTGAGGCCGATGCACCCGTCGAGACGCCGACGGCGAACCTCACCGACGGCTGCGTCGAGTCGGTCGTGGAGGGCGTCGACTACTTCCCCGAGAAGGTCGAACTCGAGTACGCGTCCAACTTCTCGGTCTCGTACCACGACACCTACAAGATCCTCACGATCGACGAGCCGTTCCCTGCGGGTGAGGCCGAGTCGTACGTGCTCGTGCAGTGCGGTGCCGACGCCCCGGCCGAGGTCGACGCGCCGGCGCCGGTGGCGGCCACGATCGACGTGCCGATCGGCGGCCTCCTGTCGTCGTCCACGACTCACCTCCCGTTCATCGAACAGCTCGATCGCATCGACGATCTCGTCGGTGTGTCGAGCCTCGGTTTCGTCAGCAGTCAGGCGGTGCTCGACCGGTCCGGCGACCTGATCGAGTACGCGTCCGAGGGCGCACTCGACACCGAGGTGGCGCTCACGGCCGGCGCCGACGCGCTGATGACCGGTGGCACCGACGACGAGGGCCACCAGGTGTTGCGCGACGCCGGACTCCCGGTCGTCGCCAACGCCGAGTGGCTCGAGCCCACGCCGCTCGGGCGCGCCGAGTGGATCAAGTACATGTCGGTGCTGTTCAACGAGGAGGCGGCTGCGACCGCGCAGTTCGAATCGGTCGAGGCCGACTACGACGCCGTCGTGGCGCTCGCTGCCGGCGTCGCCGACGGCGAGCGTCCATCGGTGATGACGGGCGTCGACTTCGACGGTACGTACTTCGCGGCCGGCGGTGACTCGTACGTCGCCTCGTTGATCGCCGATGCCGGCGGCGCCTACGTGTGGTCCGACAACACCGAGACCGGGAGCCTCAGCATCGACCTCGAGGCGCAGCTGGAGCGTGGCGGCGACGCCGAGATCTGGATCAACGGGTCGACCTTCTGGACATCGCTCGATGGCATGGTCGAGGAGGAGCCGCGCTACGGCGAGTTCGCCGCCCAGCAGAGCGGTCAGGTGTGGGTCTACAACAGGATCCAGAACGAGAACGGTGGCGTCGACTACTTCGAGCGCGGCGTCACCCGCCCCGACCTGGTTTTGGCCGACCTGCTGAAGATCTTCCACCCCGAGCTGGCGGAGGACCACGCCTTCGAGTGGTACCAGCAGGTGCCGGCCTGATGGTCGGACGCTCCGCGCTCTCGATGCCCGGCGGCCGCGGCGGGGTCTGACGTGAGTGTCGTGGCGTCCGCACCGGCCGAGGTGGTCTCCGACTCGCCTCCGCCGGTCCGGGCGCCCGATCGGCGGCGGGCCTTCCTCGGCATCGGTGCGTTCGGGGGGATCGCTGCGCTCGCGTTCGTGATGGCGATCGCGATCGGGTCCGTCTGGATCCCGCCCGGCGACGTGCTGTCGATCCTCTTCGGCGGCTCGTCGGACCAGACCGGCTGGGAGGCGATCGTCCGCGACATCCGTCTCCCGAGGTCGATCACCGCTGCGCTGTGCGGCGCCGGGCTCGCGATCTCGGGTGTTCAGATGCAGACACTGTTCCGGAACCCGCTCGCCGGGCCCTTCGTCCTCGGGATCTCGTCGGGGGCGAGCCTCGGCGTGGCGCTGGTCGTGCTCACCGCAGGAGCCAGCGGGGCGACCGGATTCCTCGCCGGGCTCGGCGGGTTCGGTGATCTGGGGGTCGCCGTCGCCGCGGCGGCGGGCTCGACGGTGATCCTCACACTCGTGCTCGCCGTGTCGCGCCGTGTCGAGTCGATCGCCACGGTGCTGATCGTCGGGCTGATGTTCGGACAGGTCGTCCTGGCGATCACCACCGTCTTGATCGCGGGCGCCGAACCGGAACGCATCCAGGCCTACCTCGCCTGGAGCTTCGGCAGCTTCCGAGGGGTGTCGTGGGACGAACTGGCGATCCTCGCGCCGGTCGTCCTCGGCGCCGGCGCTGGTGTGTGGCTGACCGCCAAGCACCTCAATGCGATGTTGCTCGGCGAACGGTACGCGGCCAGCCTGGGCGTCGACGTCCGTCGCATCAGGCGGGTGACGGTGGTCCTCGCCTCGCTCCTCGCCGGCGTCGTGACCGCCTTCGCCGGACCGATCGCGTTCATCGGCGTCGCCGTTCCGCACCTCGCCCGGGCTGTGCTCGGCACCGTGGACCACCGGTACCTCCTACCCGCAGCCGTGCTGGGAGGCGCTGCGGTCGCGCTCGTCGCCGAGATCGGTGCCCAGTTGCCGGGTCGGGCTGGGGTCCTCCCGTTGAATGCGGTGACCGCGCTGATCGGCGCTCCGGTCGTGATCTGGGTCGTGGTCCGCAACACGCGCTCGACGGCGGGCTTCTGAGATGGACACCTCCACCGTCGCCACGCGGACCGTCCTGTCGACGTCGCAGCTCGCGTCGGGGTACCGGGCTCGGCGACGCGTCGAGCGCGTCGTCGTCCCGCCCGTCGACCTCACCGTCGCCTCAGGCGAACTCGTCACGCTGCTGGGCCCGAACGGGGCCGGCAAGTCGACACTGCTGCGGACCATCTCGGGCGTCCAGCCGGCGATGTCGGGCGGTGTCACGCTCCTCGGCGATCCGCTCGACGGCCTCGGACGCGCCGAACGCGCTCGGCGTCTGGCTTCGGTGTTGACCGAGCGGGTGTCCGTCGGCCAGCTGGCCGGGTACGACCTGGTCGCTCTCGGTCGCCAGCCGCACACGGGATGGAACGGTGTCCTCGACGAGCGCGATCATCGAGTCGTCGCCGACGCCATCGTCGCCGTCGGGGGCGCACACCTCGCCGAGCGCGACATCGGTGAGCTGAGCGACGGAGAACGACAGCGGCTGATGATCGCTCGCGCCCTGGCCCAGGAGCCGGCCGTCCTGATCCTCGACGAGCCGACCGCGTTCCTCGACGTGACGAGCCGGATCGAACTCGGCGCCCTGCTCCAGCGACTCGCCCACGAGCGGGGCCTCGGCGTGGTCTGTTCGACCCATGACCTCGACCTCGCACTCGCCACGGCCGACACGGTCTGGCTGCTCGACGTCGACGCCCACCTGTCCATCGGTGCGCCCGAGGACCTGGCGCTCACGGGTGCGATCGGGACCGTGTTCGGGACCGCCGACCTCGAGTTCGACGCCGAACGGGGCACGTTCAGCCGGCGCCCCGAGATCGCGGGTTTCGCCGCGGTCACCGGTGACGGACTCCCGACCCGACTCTGCGTGAGGGCGTTGACCCGCATCGGATACCACACCGACGAGCTCCCCGATGGAGTGGCGCCCGACGTGACCGTCGACGTTCGCGAGACCGGGCGCGGCGCCGCCGAGTTCGTCGTCGCGACGAACGGGTCCGACGTCGTCGCGTGCCCCGATCTGCGAACGCTGTGCGAGCAGCTCCGCTCTCGGCCCACACTCGACCGCCTGGCGGGGCCAGGATGAGGAGCGCACTCGTGGAGTCGATCGTCGAACTCACCCCCACCATCTCCGAACCCCTCCGAACGAACTGACACCAAGGACCCACACGATGCTGCTCCTCGTCTCCAACGCCGACACCGAACTCCTCGCCTTGCGCTCCGTCGTCGACGATCTGCCCGACGAGATCGGGACCGTCCGCTGGGTGCACCCCGATCGAGCCGACACGGTCGATCTCGACGACGACGTGCGCGTCGTCGTGGTGCGGTTGCTCGGTGGCCGCGACGCGTGGCTCGATGACGACGGGCAACGGATGGTCGACCGGCTGCGCGACACCTGTGTGTCCCGGGACGTCGCGTTCGTCGCGGTCGGAGGAGAGGTCGCTCCCGACCCCGACCTGCTGGCGACGTCGACGGTCCCCACGGGCGTCGCCGGCGAGGTGCACCGCTACCTGGCGGCCGGAGGCCCGGCGAACGTCGCCAATCTCGTGCGATTCCTCGCCGACACGCTGACGATGAGCGGCCACGGCTTCGAGCCGCCCGCGCCGGTCGCTGACGTCGGCGTCTGGGACGGCGCCGGTGTCGGTGCCGATGGCACCCGTCGAGGTGACCGACCCCTCGTGGCGGTGCTCTTCTACCGCGCCCATCTCGTGGCCGGGAACACGACACACATCCGCGACCTGTGCGTGGCCCTCGATGCGGCCGGTGCCGACGCAGTGGCGATCTGGACGTACTCACTCCGCCGCGACGGTGACGGCGAGGTCCCGGCGCTGCAACTGTGCCGCGAGCTGGGCGTCGACACGATCATCACGTCGACCCGTGCAGGCGGGAACACGGTCGACGACGGAGCGGCGTGGGAGGTGCCGGTGCTCGACGAACTCGGCATCCCGGTGATCCAGTCGCCGTCGTCGAGTGGATCGTCGTCCGACTGGGCTGGCGACGACGCAGGGCTCTCGCCACTCGACGTCGCGACCGGGGTGGCGATCCCCGAGTTCGACGGACGAATCATCGGTCCGACCCACTCGTTCAAGGAGGTCGTCGAGGACGGTGACGCAGGCGAGCAGATCCTCGCGACGCGATCGGTCGCCGAGCGCGCGGCTCGGCTCGCATCCCTGGCCACACGCACCGCCCGTCTCCGCCACACCGCCGACGCCGACCGACGGGTCGCGATCGTCCTGTCGGCGTACCCGACCAAGCGCTCGCGACTCGGCAACGCCGTCGGGCTCGACACGCCGGCCTCGGCGATCGAGCTCCTGGCGGCCATGCGCGATGCCGGCTACGTCGTGAACCGGATTCCCGACGACGGCGACGCGTTGATGGAGTCACTGACGGCGGGCTTCACCTACGACCGACCCACGTTGGGCGACGAGCAGGTGACCATCGCGGTCGGCTCGCTGGCGTCTGACGCCTACACCGACTGGTTCGACACGCTTCCTGACGGGGCGCGCGGCGAGGTCGAGGAGTTGTGGGGCGCCGCACCCGGCGAGGTGTACGTCCGCGACGGGGCCCTCCACTTCCCCGGTCTCGATCTCGGCAACGTGCTCGTGACCATCCAGCCGCCGCGCGGATTCGGAGCGGATCCGATCGCCACGTACCACGCTCCCGACATCCCCCCACCGCATCACTACCTCGGCTTCTATCGCTGGCTCGCCGAGTCGCAGGACCGGGGCGGGTGGGGCGCTGACGCGATCGTCCACCTCGGCAAACACGGCACCGTCGAGTGGCTGCCGGGCAAGGCCCTCGCGCTGTCGTCCGGGTGCTACCCCGACGCGGCCGTCGCCGATGTCCCGTTCTTCTATCCGTTCATCGTCAACGACCCGGGTGAGGGAACGCAGGCCAAGCGCCGCACCCACGCGGTCGTGGTCGATCATCTGCCTCCGCCGCTGACGCGCGCCGACACCTACGACGACATCGCCAAGCTCGAACAACACCTCGATGCCCTCGCCAACGCCGAGGCGATGGACCCGGCCAAGGCGCCGGCGCTGCGCCAGCAGGTCTGGGAGGTGCTCGTCTCCGCCGAGATCCATCGTGACCTCGAGCTGGGCGACGCTCCTCCGACCGACGTCGACGAGTTCGACGACATGGTGTTGCACGTCGACGGCTATCTCTGCGCGCTGAAGGATGCGCAGATCCGTGGCGGACTCCACACGCTCGGCCAGGTGCCGACCGACGAGTCGCTCGTCGACCTCGTCCTCGCGGTCACCCGGCTGCCGCAGGGATCGGTGCCCGCGCTGCGCGCCACGGTGGCTGCCGAACTCGGCGTGTCGCTCGCCGATGCTGGTCGGGTCGAGGTCGACCGAGTCGAGGCTGCGTGCCGCGAACGTGTCGAGGCGCTCGCCGCCACGGGGTGGGACGACGCCGCGACCGACGATCCCACTCTCGGCTGGGTCGCCCGTCGCCTGATCCCCGATCTCCGCCACACGACCGACGAGGTCACCAACCTGCTCGCCGGGCTGGGTGGACGACACATCCCGGCGGGGCCGAGCGGCGCGCCGAGTCGCGGCGCCGCCAACGTGCTGCCGACCGGCCGCAACTTCTACTCCGTCGACCCGAAGGCGATCCCCTCGCTGCTCGCCTGGGAGGTCGGATCGACGCTCGCCGAGCGGCTGGTCGAACGCCACGTCGACGAGACCGGTCTCGCGCCCACCACCGTCGGGCTCGTGCTGTGGGGAACGGCCTGCATGCGGACCGCCGGTGACGACGCTGCCGAAGCCCTCGCGCTGCTCGGCGTACGTCCGACCTGGGACGAACAGAGCCAGCGCGTCGTCGGTCTCGAGGTGGTCCCTCTCGACGAGCTCGGCCGACCTCGCGTCGACGTGACACTCCGGATCTCGGGCTTCTTCCGCGACGCCTTCCCGCACGTGATCGCTCTCCTCGACGAGGCCGTCGAGTTGGTCGCCGGGCTCGACGAGCCGGCGGACATGAATCCGATCGCCGCCGCCGGCGCCGACGATGCCCGCCTCTGGGGGCCGCCGCCCGGTGGCTACGGGTCGGGCATCCTCCCGGTGATCGAGCAGGGTTCGTGGCGCACCCAGCAGGACCTGGCCGAGGTGTACCTCGCCTGGTCGGGCTTCGCGTACGGCCGCGGTCGACACGGCGACGCCGACCCCGACGGCATGGCCCGCCGGTTCGCGGCGATCGACATCGCGGTCAAGAACCAGGACAACCGCGAGCACGACATCTTCGACTCCGACGACTACCTCCAGGACCACGGCGGCATGGTCGCCGCCGTGCGCGCGTTGACCGGCTCGGCCCCGAAGGCGTGGTTCGGCGACACGGCCAACCCGGCCGACCCGCAGGTCCGGACGCTCAAGGAGGAGGCGGCTCGTGTGGTCCGGAGCCGGGTGCTGAACCCGAAGTGGATCGCAGCGATGCGCGATCACGGGTACAAGGGGGCGTTCGAGCTCGCGGCCACCGTCGACTACCTGTTCGGCTACGACGCGACCGCCGATGTGCTCGAGGACTGGATGTACGAGCGGGTCACCGACGCGTACGTGGGCGACGCCGAGATGCGCAAGTTCTTCGAGCAGTCGAACCCGTGGGCGTTGCGGTCGATCGCCGAACGCCTCCTCGAGGCCGATGGCCGCGACATGTGGGACGCCAGCGACGAGGCCCGCGCGACGTTGACCTCCGCCGTTCTCGAAGCGGAGGGATGGGAGGAGACCCGGTGACCGACCCGGTGACCGACACGGGGGGCGACGGGCGAGGGGCGTTCCCCTTCGAGGCCGTCGTCGGGCACGACGATGCCAAGCTTGCACTGCGGCTCGCTGCGCTCGACCCGCTGATCGGTGGGGTCCTGCTCCGGGGGCAGAAGGGGTCGGCGAAGACCACGCTGGCCCGCGGGCTCGCCGCCGGGCTCGGCGACGCGCCGTTCGTCGAGCTCCCGCTCGGGGCGACCGAGGATCGCGTCGTCGGCACGCTCGACACGCGGGCTGCGCTCACCGGCGGCGAGATGCGGTTCCAGCCCGGGTTGCTTGCCGCGGCAGACGGCGGGGTGCTGTACGTCGACGAGATCAACCTGCTCGCCGATCACCTGGTCGATGTTCTCCTCGACGTCGCGGTGTCGGGCGAGAACGTCGTCGAACGCGACGGGGTGTCGCATCGGCACCCGGCTCGGTTCGTGCTCGTCGGATCGATGAACCCCGAGGAGGGTGAACTGCGTCCCCAGCTGCTCGACCGGTTCGGGCTGTGCGTGACCGTGATGGCGTCGACGTCGGTCGAGGAACGCGTCGAAGCGGTTCGACGCCGTCTCGCGTTCGACGCCGGCGGGACGATCGACACGGGAGCGTCCGACGAGTGGAGTCCGAGCGACCGCTCGGCCGAGATCGGTGACGACGTCCTCGACGCCGCGACGCGACTCGCCCTCTCGGTCGGCGCCGAAGGCCTCCGCGCCGACCTCACCCTCTGTCTGGCTGCCGCCGCGCTCGCTCGTGCCGAGCACCGAACGAACGTCGACGTCGACGACCTGCGGCGGGTCGCGCCGCTCGTCCTCGCCCACCGCAGCCGTCGCGGACCGTTCGACCCGCCGATCGTGCCACCCGACGAGTTGGACCGGTCGATCGACGACGCGCTCGACGAGCCCGACCCCGGCGACGACACGACCGACGGCGATCCGTCACACGGTGATGTCGGAGAACGCGACCGATCGACCGCAGGCGCTGCCGATCGGCCGGTCGGCCTCGGCCCGCTGCGTCGGGTCACCCTGCCGACGGACCGCCGATGGAGCGAGTCCGAACGCGGGGCGGTCGTCGGGGATCGGCCGGCCGGGCCCGGCGACCGGGTGTCCGTCGTCCCGACGATCCGCAACATGGCAGGGCGACGGGCCGCGTCACCGACCGAGTCGATCGCAGACGGTGACCTTCGCACGGCGGTCCGGCGGGAGCTCCGGAGGCGGACGATCGTGTTGTGCGTCGACCTCAGTGGATCGATGGGTGCACCCGAACGCGCCGAGGCCGCCACGGGCACGGTGCTCGGACTGCTGACCACCGCGTACGAGACGCGTCAGGCCGTGGCGCTCGTGACGTTCCGCGACGACGAGGCGACGACCGTCCTGGCGCCGACGACCAGCGTCGAGATCGCTCGGAACCGCCTCGACGGACTCGCCACCGGCGGGTCCACGCCGCTCGCTGCCGGAGTCGCCGAGGCGTTCGCCGTGGCCGACCGTTCGTTGGGCGCCGACGCCGACGCGCTCGACGAGCCCGACCCCGGCGACGACACGACCGACGGCGATCCGTCACACG
>JBCDAK010000086.1:0-18819 GCA_039185545.1 Actinomycetota bacterium | reverse complement strand
GTCACGTTCTGGGTCTGACCCCAGGCGTGATGCTGTCACGTTCTGGGTCTGACCCCAGGCGTGATGCTGTCACGTTCTGGGTCTGACCCCAGGCGTGATCAGAGGGTGGCGAGGATTCCGGCGAGGGTGGGGCTGGGGCGCATCACGGGGTCGGCCTTGGCGTCCTCGGGCTGGTAGTAGCCGCCGATGTCGGCGGGCTCGCCCTGGACGCCCAGCAGCTCGCCGGCGATGGCCTGCTCGTTCTCGGCCAGTGCGGCCGCCACCGGAGCGAACGTCTCGGCGACCGCGGGGTCGTCGGTCTGCTCGGCCAGCGCCTGCGCCCAGTAGAGCGCAATGTAGAAGTGGCTGCCCCGGTTGTCGATCTCGCCGAGCTTGCGAGCCGGCGACTTGCCGTTGGTGAGCAGCTTGCCGGTGGCGACGTCGAGCGCGTCGCCGAGCAGCTTCGCCGCCGCGTTGCCGGTGACCTCGGAGTAGTGCTCGAACGACACGGCCAGTGCGAGGAACTCGCCGAGCGAGTCCCAGCGCAGGTAGTTCTCCTTGACGAGCTGCTGGACGTGCTTCGGCGCCGACCCGCCCGCGCCGGTTTCGAACAGGCCACCGCCGTTGAGCAGCGGGACGATCGACAGCATCTTCGCCGACGTGCCGAGCTCGAGGATCGGGAACAGGTCGGTGAGGTAGTCGCGCAGCACGTTGCCGGTCGCCGAGATCGTGTCCTCGCCGCGCCGGATCCGCTGGATCGAGAACGTCGTCGCCTCGACCGGCGCCATCACGTGGTGGTCCACACCGTCCGTGTCGAAGTCGGGCAGGTAGGCCTCGACCTTGGCGATCAGCTGCGCGTCGTGGGCGCGGGTCGCATCGAGCCAGAACACGACCGGAGCGCCGGTCGCCTTCGCCCGGCTCACCGCGAGGCGGACCCAGTCTCGGATCGGCTCGTCCTTCACCTGGCACATCCGGAAGATGTCGCCGGTCGCCACGTCGTGCGACATCACGGCGTCACCCGAGGCGGTGTCGACGACGCGGATCACTCCGTCACCGGGAGCCTCGAAGGTCTTGTCGTGGCTGCCGTACTCCTCGGCCTTCTTGGCCATCAACCCCACGTTGGGAACGGTGCCCATGGTCGAGGGGTCGTAGGCGCCGTTCGCGATGCAGTCCTCGATGACGGCCTGGTAGACCCCGGCATACGACGAGTCGGGGATGACGGTCTTGGCGTCCTGCCGCTCACCGTCCTTGTTCCACATCTTCCCCGAATCGCGGATCATCGCCGGCATCGACGCGTCGATGATGACGTCACTCGGGACGTGCAAGTTGGTGATCCCGCGGTCGGAGTCGACCATGGCGACGTCGGGCAGGTCGCCGAACGCCGCCTCGATCGTGGCCTCGATCGCGGCCTGGTCGGCGGCCGGCATCGAGTCGATGGCGGCGAGCACGTCGCCCCAGCCGTCCCGTGGGTTCGCTCCGGCGGCCCGCAGCGCATCACCGTGCTTCTCGAACACGTCGGCGAAGAAGACCTCGACCGCGTGACCGAAGATGATCGGGTCGGAGACCTTCATCATGGTCGCCTTCATGTGCAGCGAGAAGAGCACGCCCTGCTCCCGGGCCTCGGCGACCTCGGCGGCGAGGAACGCGCGCAGCGGGCCGACGCGCATCACCGACGAGTCGACGACTTCGCCGTCGAGGACCGGCACCGAGTCCTTCAGCACGGAGACGTCGCCAGCCGACGACACGAACTCGATCCGCATGGTTGCGTCACCCGACACCGTCAGCGACTGCTCGTTCGACCGGAAGTCGTCGGCGCCCATGGTCGCCACGTGCGTCTGCGAGTCGGACGACCACGCACCCATCCGATGCGGGTTGGCCTTCGCGTACTCCTTGACCGCCTTGGGCGCTCGACGGTCGGAGTTGCCCTGGCGCAGCACCGGGTTCACGGCGGAGCCGAGCACCGTCCCGTACCGCTGCTTGATCTCCTGCTCGGCGGGCGTCGACGCCTCGTCGGGATAGTCGGGCACGTCGTAGCCCTGGTCCTGCAGCTCCTTGATGGCGGCGCGGAGCTGCGGGATCGACGCCGAGATGTTCGGCAGCTTGATGATGTTGGCCCCGGGCGTGAGTGCGATCTCACCCAGTTCGGCGAGCGCGTCGCCCATGCGCTGGTCGTCGCGGAGGTTCTCGGGGAAGGTGGCGATGATGCGACCGGCGAGCGAGATGTCACGGGTGTCGACCTCGACGCCGACGGCCCCGCCGAACGCCTCGATGATCGGGAGGAACGAGCGTGTGGCGAGGGCGGGCGCCTCGTCGGTGATCGTGTAGATGATGGTCGACTCGGTCATGGTGACTCCTCGGGCGGTTCGGGCGACTCGGGCGAGAACGGCGTCGGACGCAGGGGACGGATGGGGCGACAGGCCGGGCGTGTCGACCAGGCGACAGCCATGCGACTTGTCTTGAACTTGTCTTCCACCGTAGCGAACCCGCAGCACACGGCGTGAATTCGCACCGCGGCGTACTGTGAGCTCATGGACTTCGCGTGGTCGGCCGAACAGATCGAGCTCCGGGAGCGGGCGCGCAAGGTCGCCACCGAGGCCGTCGAGCGCCACGGCCGCCACAACGATTCGTGGATCAACGGCTTCTCGAAGGACTTCGCGAAGGAGATGGCCGCGCACGGCTGGATCGGCATGACCTGGC
Source organism: Actinomycetota bacterium (assembly GCA_039185545.1). Taxonomy (GTDB): domain Bacteria; phylum Actinomycetota; class Acidimicrobiia; order Acidimicrobiales; family Ilumatobacteraceae; genus Ilumatobacter_A. Next base: position 16,143 of record JBCDAK010000086.1, on the reverse strand, counting down.
CGGTCGAACACGGCGGCGGCGGACGCCCCGACATCGAGCGGCTCATCGTGGGCGAGGAGCTCATCGCCGCCGGAGCCCCGATCGCCGCGATGTGGTTCGCCGACCGCCAGATGGGTCCCACGCTCATCAAGTTCGGGACGGACGACCAGCGCGCCGAGTTCCTCCCCGGGATCCTGTCGGGTGAGACCACCTGGTGCATCGGCATGTCGGAGCCCGACTCCGGGTCCGACCTCGCGTCGCTGCAGACGTCGGCCGTCCGCGACGGCGACGACTTCGTCGTCAACGGCCAGAAGATCTGGACCTCGTTCGGAGCCGAGGCCGACTACTGCTACCTCATCTGCCGCACCGACTCGTCGGGCAAGCCGCACCAGGGCATCAGCGAACTGATCGTCCCGATGGACACACCGGGTATCGAGGTCCGACCCATCACCGACCTCACCACCAACCGCCACTTCTGCGAGGTGTGGTTCTCCGACGTCCGCGTCCCGGCGGTGAACCTCGTCGGCGTCGAGGGCAACGCCTTCAAGCAGACCATGGCCCAGCTCGAGCACGAGCGTGGCGACATCGACCGGCTGGTCTCGAACCAGGCGCTGTACGAGATGGCGAGGGAACGGGCCGACACGTCCGACCCTCTCGTTCGCCAGGAGATGGCCCGGATCGAGACGGGATACCGGCTCGGTCGGATCCTCGTCACACGCGAGGTGCTCCGCCAGGCGCCCGCCGGCTTCTCCGCGGCCACGAAGTGCTTCTGCACCGAGCACGAGCAGGTCGTCGCGGACTTCGTCGCTCGGGTCATCGGCCCCGAGGCCACGCTGTGGGACGACGTGGCTCGCGGACTGGCCTACGGCCCGGCTTACACGATCATGGGCGGCACGTCCGACATCATGAGGAACATCCTCGGCGAACGGGTGCTGGGACTCCCCCGCGAGCCCCGCTGACCGGCCCCGTCACGGCACCACGGCGGCACTCACGTCGGCGCGCAGCAGGACGCGCGACCCGTCGAGGTCGACGTCGTCACGCGACGCCCGATCGCCGTCGACGATGCGCAGCTCGTCGACCGACCCCAGTGGGGTGGCCGACACGGCGTCGAACGACGCACCCTGCAGGAAGCTGGCGACCGACTCGAACGATCCGTCGTCGAGCGCGAGCACCACGCGGTAGACCGACCCGTCGTCCGGGAGTTCGGGCAGCGGCGACAGGTCGAGCTCGTACGTGACACCCACGTCGGACGTGCTGATCGTCAACGAACCCTCGACCTCGTCGACCAACCCGGTCGGCGTCAGATCGACGGAGGCGACCTCCATCCGCTCGAGTTCGTCGCCTGCACTGAGGGCGACGAGGAGCACGAAGAGCACGACGATCGCGAGCGCTGCGCCGCCGAGGAGAAGGCCCACTCGTCCGAACCGACCCGTCGATCGCCTCGGACGTGGCGACTCGGCTGCCTCGACCGGATCGGCGTCCGGCTCGGCGGTGGCGACCTGCCCCGCGTCGACGAGCCGCCCGCCGGAGTCGAGCCCACCGGACCGGCGTCGACCGATCTCCGCTGGAGCGTCGGCAAGATGAGCAGCGCCGGCCGAGTCGTGGGTCGCGTCGTGGGTCGAGTCGGCGACGGGCGGCGCCTCGTCGACCGAGGGATCCCCGAGCGAGGCCGAGGCCTCGGCCCACGTGGCCGGATCGATGAGCAGCTCGGAGAGGACGGAGCCCGGCAGGCCCAGCTGCGAATCGAGTCGTCGACCCACCCGCCCGAGCTCGTCGTTGATCTCGATCGGGTCGCGTGCGAGCTCATCGGCGATCTGCTGTGCGTCGGACCCGTCCAACCACCGCCGGCGGGCGATCGCCCGACGTGGCGGGGGCAGCGAGTCGAGACACGACCGGACCATCCAGATCCACTGATCGTCGGGCGACACCGTGACATCGCCACCCGCCGACGCGACCGTGAGCGACAAGATGAGTGGCGACGGGTCGACCCCCGCCCGCAGCTCGGCCCGACGCGCACGGAGTTCTTCGAGCGGTTGGTGGACCACCGTCTCGGACACGTCGGTGCCGCCGTTGCGTCGGGAGAGCACCGCGGCGATCGGACCCGAGAAGCGCTCCCACCATCCGTCCATCACGGCGGCACCGTCCCGCTGCAGGGACTCGATGAGCGCATCGTCGGCGGCGACGTCGTCGACCGAGCGGAATCTCTCCATCAGGCCGCCGAATCCGGGCGGGACCGGCGTCCGAAATGCGAAGATCCCCGGGCGGCGACGCCTCCCGGGGATCCGACGAGTGGGCACAGAGGGATTCGAACCCCCGACCCCTTGCGTGTCATGCAAGTACTCTAAACCAACTGAGCTATGCGCCCTCGTGGGCGTCGTACGCTACCAGGCGGTCGTCAACGCACCACCCGCTCAGTCGGCGCGCAACCTCGTCGAGATCTCGTTCGCCAGCAGGCGTCCGCGCCGGGTGAGCACGACACGTTCGCCGAGGTCGGAATGCGGTTCCACGAGCCCATCGAGCAGTTCGAGGTCGGACCCGTCGAACGCATCGGACTCGACGCCCTCCCGCATCCGAAGTGCCAGCTGACGGCCCTCGAGGCGTCGCACGGCGTCGTCGAGCGTCTCGCCGGCCGCCTCGGTCGACTCGCCGCGACGCACGAGGTCGATGTACCGCTCGGGCGTGCGAACGTTCCACCAGCGGCGCCCCGCGGCGTGCGAGTGGGCAGCACACCCGAACCCGCGATAGTCGTGCTGACCCCAGTAGAGACGGTTGTGGGCCGACTCGTGTCCCGGATGCGCCCAGTTGGAGATCTCGTAGTTGTCGAGCCCTGCGCCGGTGAGCAGGTCGTCGGCGACCTCGTACTCGTCGGCCTGGTGGTCGTCGTCGGGGTGACGCTCCGGATCGAGGGCCAGCGCGGTGCCGGGCTCGACGGTGAGCCCGTATGCGGACACGTGCGGCGGATCGAGCCGCAGCGTCGCCTCGACCGTCGCGGCCCAGTCGTCGAGGGTTTCGCCGGCGCCGCCGTAGATGAGGTCGAGGTTGAAACTCGGAAGATCAACGGACCGAACGGCGGCGACCGCTCTCTCGACGGACTCGGGATCGTGGGTGCGTCCGAGCGTGGCCAGCACGTGTGGGCTCATCGACTGCACGCCGATGCTCACCCGGTTGACGCCACCCGACCGGAACGCGGCGAGCAGCTCGACGTCGACGTCGTCGGGGTTGCACTCGACGGTCACCTCGGCACCCGGACGCGTCGGGATCGCTGCGATCACCTGAGCGAGACGTTCGGCGGGAACCTGCGTCGGGGTCCCACCACCGACGAACACGGTCGATGCCGCGGGCATCCCCTCACCCGTTGCCCGACGGAGATCGTCGAGCAGAGCCGCCAGGTAGTCGTCGACCAGGTGATGTCGGTCGGTCCACGTGGCGAAAGCGCAGTAGTCGCACTTGCTCGCACAGAACGGGATGTGGAGGTACACCCCGAACGGTGAGCTCATGGACTCACGCTACGGGCGCCGGGGGTCGACGGGCGGACGACCGGCCTTTCGGCGCCCGGCCGGCTCAGGCCGGGGTGAAGAGCAGGTCGAGTGCGGCCAAGCGGTCGCCGACCTGATCGACGGGTACGTCGAGCATCGCCGCGATGGCCCGGATGTCGTCGTTGCGGACGGTGATGACGCGGCCGTTGAAGTCCTGGCGTTGCACCTGGATGAGCTTGAGGTACCGGGCGAGCATCTCGAACGGCGTGCCGCTGAGTTGCATCAGTTTCGACACATCGATCGCCAGCTTCTGGCTGACCGCGCCCTCGAGCGCCACGAGTTCCGAGGACGAGACCTCACGAGGCAACAACTGTTCGATCGGCACGTTGTAGAACTGAGCGAGTCGGTCGAGTCGTGGCACCGACAGTGCCCGCTCGCCGCGCTCGTAGGCACCGAGCACCGACGCCTTGAACTCCTGGTCGGACTGGGCCTCGACCTCCTGCAATGAGAACCGCTTCTGCTTGCGGATGACACGCAGTCGCTCACCCACCTGACGGCTGTAGGCGGATGGTGCTTCTTCGTCGAGTGTCGTCATCGTTGAAGGTCTCCAGATGATTCAGTGCGGTGTGCGCACGTTCGGTCCCGGAAACTGTACCCCGTTTTCGGAAAAAGCGTCAATCAGTGGTTCGAAACCACTGAGAGTGCCGCAATGGCGAGGACCGCAGTCTCGATTCGCAGGATGTTTTCGCCGATTCCGACACGCTCTGTGGTCGCGGATAACTCTGCGTCACTCCACCCTCCCTCGGGGCCGACGGCGATCCGACGGTCGTGGGAGGTGATCGGACGCCCTCCTGGCTCGGCGATCACCAGCGCTGGGGACGTGGATCGCGACGGGTTCACCGCCGGTTCGAATCCTGGCACGGGCAGCTGTCCGGAGATCACCTCGACGGCGCGGAACGGGCCGACGACCGACGTCCGCCAGACCCGTCGACTCTGCCGCGTCGCCTCGTCGGCGACGCGCTGCAGGCGCGCCCGGTGGCGATCGACGCGCTCGGGCTTCCATCGCACGACCGACCGGTCGGCGTGCAGCAGGATCAACTCGTCGACGCCGAGCTCGGTCGCCTTCTGCACCATCACGTCGACGCGATCGCCCTTCGGGATCGCCGCGGCGATGGTCAGCGGTGGCGAGCGGCGCGGCTCGACCTGGATCGGACCGTCGGACTCGAGACGCAGCGACGCCCGATCGACGATTGCGCGCGCAGGCCGCCACGCTCCGCGGCCATCGGTGACCGTGACCGCAGCACCGTCGGCGATCCGCAGCACCGACCTCAGGTGATGCTCGATCGGATCGGGCAGATCGTCCGCCAGTTCCCCGGACACGGCCCCGGTCAGGTCCGAGTGACCGTCGCCTCCCGATGGCGCAGCGCCGATGTCGTCGAGAAGGACGTGCGTGGCGGCGGCCCGCCGGACCTCGAATCCGGTGACCAGGCCGCTCATCACATCAGGAGAAGGCCGACTTGATGCGGGAGAACAACCCCTCACCGCGCCCGTTGCCGACCGTCTCGCCTCGGCCCTCGGCATACGTGGTGAGAACGCCGACCTCGTCGTCGCTCAGCTCGGTCGGGATGGTGATGACGGTGCGGACGATGAGGTCGCCGCGTCCGCGGGCCTGGAGCCGAGGGACGCCACGCTGGCGGAGCACGAACTCGTGGCCCGGCTGCGTTCCGGGCGGAACGACGAGCTGCTCGGGGCCGTCGGGCGTCTCGAGTTCGAGCGAGGTGCCCAGCGCCGCTTGGGCGAATGAGATCTCGACGTCGCTGCGCAGATCGTCGCCGTCGCGGACGAACCGCTCGTCGGGCCGCACCCGCAGGTGGACGTAGAGGTCGCCCGACGCTCCACCGCGCGGTCCGGCGGCACCACGTCCCGTGAGCCGCAGGGTCGACCCCTGTGAGACTCCGGCCGGGACGTCGACCTGATACGTCTTGTCGACGGTGACCCGGCCTTCACCACGGCAGGTCTCGCACGGCGTGGTGATCACCTGACCGAGACCGCCGCAGCGCGGACACGGGCTGGCGGTGACCATCTGTCCGAGCAGGCTCTGACGAACCCGCTGGATCTGCCCCGAGCCGTCGCAGTCGGTGCACGTGACCGGCTTCGTTCCGGCTCCGGCTCCCGTTCCGTCGCACGTCTCGCAGCGGACCGGCAGCTTGAGCTCGACCGCGACCTGATCGCCGAACAACGCCTGCTCGAAGTCGATGTCGACCACGACCTCGACGTCCTGCCCGCGGGGTGGCCCGGTGGGTCCGCGCTGACGTGTCTGTCCGAACGGCCCCGCTCCTCCGGCGCCGCCGAAGAACGTCTCGAAGATGTCGCCGAGCCCGCCCCCGAACAGGTCGTCCATGTTGGGTTGACCGCGTGCGCCGGTCCCGCCGACGCCGGCCTCGCCGAAGCGGTCGTACCGCTGACGCTGGTCGGGGTCGGAGAGCACCTGGTAGGCGTGCGCCACCCGCTTGAATTCCTCGGCCGCCGCCTCGTCGCCGGGATTGGCGTCGGGGTGCAGCTCACGAGCCCGCTTGCGGTACGCCTTCTTGATCTCGTCGGCCGTCGCGTTGCGCGACACGCCCAGGAGCTCGTAGAAGTCGGACACGGCCGACAAGCTATCGGCGGGGCCTACTGACCCAGCCGGTGTCCGAGCTCGTGGCTGACGACGTCGACGGTCGCGAGCGCCTGGGGGTAGTCCATGCGGGTCGGACCGAGGACGCCGACCGAACCGAGATGCTCGCCGTCGACGACGACCGGTGCGACCACGACCGAGCACGCCGACAGCGGCTCGACCCCGTGCTCGACGCCGATCGCCACGGACATCCCCCGATCGACGATGTCGGACACCAGCGAGACGACCACGAACTGCTGCTCGAGCGTTTCGAGCACCGACCGCACCACGTCGACGGCGTCGAAGGCACGGGCGACCTCGGAGGCGCCGCCCGTGTACACGTGGTCGGCCGACGCACCCGCCGCGATGCGCTGGACGACGCTGCCGCACAGGCGGTCGATGTCGGGGTCACCACTGGGCGGGATCTCGGTGACCGCTCCGAGCACCTCGCCGTCGAAGGCCGCCGAGAGGTGGGCGCCCGCCCGGTCGAGGAGATCGACGTCGTCACGGTCGAGGTCGAGCGTGACGTTCTCGACCTCGCCGTTGGCCAACACGACCACCACGGTGGCGAGGCGGTCGGACACCGCCACCAGCTGGACCGTACGGACCTCGGCCGCGTCGGCGCGCGGCCCCACCACGAGTGCGGCGTGATGCGTGAGCGCCGCCAGCAGGTTCGACGTCTGGTGCAGCATCTCCTCGAGTCGCCCGTTGGCCGCCGAGAAGAAGTCGCCGACCTGGCGGTGGGTCGCCTGATCGAGCCGACCAGGACGGGTGAGGTGGTCGACGAAGTACCGGTAGCCCTTGTCGGTCGGAACGCGACCGGCCGACGTGTGCGGCTGGATGAGGTAGCCCTCCTGTTCGAGCACCGCGAACTCGTTGCGGACGGTCGCCGACGACACGTCGATGCCGGGCGTGCGGGAAATGCTGGCGGACCCCACCGGGAGCGCCGTCGTGATGTACTCCTGCACCACCGCCGAGAGGATCGCCGACTTGCGGTCGTCCAACATGTCGCGTCCCAGCGTAGCGACGACGCCGACCCGCCGCCGGGTCGTCCGCACGCGACCGCTCGCCTCGCGGCGATCCCGCGTCCCGGCGACGGATCGCCGGAATCCGGCTGCTTGCGTCACCTCCCGGACTTCATTACAGTATCGTTTCAGTTCGGTGACGGGCCCGGCCGCAGCGTGGCGGCCGGGGCGTCACAGCGGGCTCGACGCCCAGAGGGGGGCCGACGATGAGCAACATCCACACGTACACCGGAATCCTGATGATCGACGAAGGCCACCGGAAGGTGGGCACGATCACCGACGCGCTCTACGACGACCGCGACGGCCAGGCCGCCGACCCGCGGTGGCTCGTGGTCGATCCGGGCATCCTGCGCTCCGAGCGGCTCGTTCCCGCCGCAGGATCGTGGGAGACCGAGTCCGGCGAGCTGGTCATTCCGTTCGACAAGGGCTGGGTGAAGGACGCGCCGACGGTGTCGTCCGATCACGTGGTCGACGCCGTGACCGAGAAGGCGGCGATCGACCACTACGGCCTGCCCAACTGAGGCGCGGGAACCCGACTCGACGAGCAGCGGGCGGCGGTCAATCGGCGGATCTGGCCGCCCGCTGCACGTCGAGTCGTCGCAACGCCTCCACGCGCTCGGCTGCGTGGTCGAGCATCGGCTCGACCGGGTCGGGCACCCACCGCTCCACGTACGCGCCCTCAGGGTCGAACCGCTCCTGCTGCGTGGTCGGGTTGAAGACCCGGTAGTAGGGCGACGCATCGGTCCCGGTGCCGGCCGCCCACTGCCAGCCGTGGTTGTTCGACGCCAGGTCGCCGTCGACGAGGTGGTCGAGGAACCACCGCGCTCCCCACTGCCACGGCAGGTGGAGGTCCTTCACGAGGAAGCTCGCCGTGATCATGCGGACACGGTTGTGCATCCACCCGGTCGCTGCGAGCTGTCGCATGCCGGCGTCGACGATGCCGAAGCCGGTCTCGCCTCGACACCATCGCTGGAACCGCGAACGGGCGACCTCGTCGGTGTCGACGGGCAGCGCGTCCATCGATCGGTCGAGGTTCTGCCACGCCGAGTCGGGCCGCTGGAAGAGCACATCGGCGTAGAAGTCGCGCCATGCGATCTCGCTGGAGAACACGGTCTCGCCACGATCGCCCGCGCCGCCGGCGTCGATGTCGGCGAGGATCGTGCGGGGGTGGATCGCGCCCCACTTGAGGTCGGGTGACAGTCGGCTGGTGCCGTCGAGCGCCGGGAGGTTCCGTCGGTCGTCGTAGGCGGTGACACCGTCCACGCCGCCGTCCGCCGAACGGAACGCATCCCACCGATCGAGGGCGGCGCGCTCCCCCGCCGTCGGAAGTTCGCAGCCCGGGTCGGGTCGGTCGAACAGCGGGTCGGAGTCGACCGTCGGCCAGGCGGCGTCGCCGAGCGGGACGTCGACCGGCTCGGGCCAGCCGGTCCGTCGCCATCGCTTGGAGAACGGCGTGTACACCGCGTAGGGCGTGCCGTCGTCCTTGCGGACGCCGCCGGGTGCCACGGCGTAGGGCGACCCGATCCCGCGGAGCGTGCGCCCGTCGGCCGACAGCGCCTCGGCGACGGTTGCGTCGCGTCGCCGGCCGTACGGCGTGTAGTCACGACTGACGGTCACGCTGGCCGCACCGACCTCGGCGGCGAGATCGGGCAGGACGCGGGCCGGGAGGCCGTGGCGGACGACGAGGCCGACACCCACGCGATCTCGGAGCGACGCATCGAGCGCCCGGACCACGTCGTGGAGGTAGGCGAGTCGAGGTCCACCGGAGGCTGCGAAGACGGGATCGACGACGAACAGCGGCACGACCTCGCCGTCGGCGCAGGCGGCAGCGAGCGCCGGATGGTCGTCGAGACGCAGGTCGCGCCGGAACCACATGACCGTCCGTTCCATCGATCGGAGTTGTACCGGCGGACGAGCGAGGACGCGCAGCGCAACCACGGGGACCGGATGGCGGACGGTTCTCCGCTGCGCCCACTGATGATCGGTACGGTCGGGGCCGTGGGTTCCTCGAGCCAGGTGGACGGGCGGCGCTCGCTCCCCGACGACGACGTGGTGCTCGCCGCCGTCGTCGACGATCTCCTGGCGCACGGCCCCCTCGACTGGTCGATGCGGGAGGCCGGACGGCGAATCGGTGTGAGCGCACGGATGCTGGTGCACCGTTTCGGCTCGAAGGACCAGCTCGTCGCTGCGGCGTTCGAGGAGATCCATCGTCGGCACGTCGCCGCCTGGCTCGACGCGAAGGCGGTGTCCACCGACGCCGACCTCGGTCACCTCGTCGCCGATGACCACCTCCCCGTCATCCGCTTCGTGGCGCAGCTCGGTGCGATCGCGTCGCGAGACGGCGGCGCGGCGGCCGAATTGTGGACCGCCACGACCGATGACTGGGTCGATCGGCTCGTCGACCGTCTGGCCGATCCCGCGGAGGTCGACAGCGAGACCGCCCGTCGCGCCGCTCGGACCTGGATCGCCGCAGTCCGCGGCATCCAGGCGGAGGTGGCGATCAGCGGGGACGTCGAGTTCGGCATGTGGGCGATCGAGACGCTTCGGCACTCGCTGCTGGCGGGACTCGCGACGCTCGAGTCCTGAGCGCCGCGACGACTCGGCGGCGCCCCTCGGACTCGGGACCCCCATCCCACCACGCAGTGTGTAACGTGTGATACACATCTTCGTGAGGGGGTCGATGTGCGAGCAGCGACGAGTCGAAGGAGCGGCGTCGTACCGCTCACCGCCGCGGTACTCATCATCGCCGCCGCATGCGCAGGATCCGACGACGACTCGGCGCCACCATCCGACGCAACTCCGGAGACCGACGCACCGTCGCCGGTCGATGCCGACACTCCGACGGCGACGATGCCGCCGTCGGCGACGTCGACCGGCGACGGTGTCGACTCGGCCCCCGCCCCGGACGTCTCCTCGGCGGCCCCGACGACGACCACACCCGAGGCGGACTTCCTGCCGGAGATGGTCGAGGGCCCGTGCGGCGGCGACCCGTTCGAGAATCGCGACGGCGTGCGCTGCGGCACCGTTGCGGTTCCGCTCGATCACGCCGATCCCACCGGACCGACGATCGAGATCGCCGTCGCCCAGGTCTCCCCGATCGGCGACCAGCTCCTCACCACCGATCCCGTGCTCCGACTCCAGGGTGGACCGGGCGGTGGGATCACCGACGCCGTCGGAGGGTGGGCCGACGGCGACGCCCGGGAAGGGTTCGGCGTCGTGCTCATCGAGTACCGCGGCGAGCCGAACTCGGACCCGGCGCTCGTGTGCGACGAGAAGTGGGCGGCGCTCGTCGAGAACCTCGGAGTGTCCGACCCCTTCCCGGCCGAGGCCGACCGCATCGCCGACGCGGTCGAGCTCTGTGCCGAGCGGGCGGCCTCCGACGGGATCGACGTGTCGCGATTCGACACCCCGGCGATCGCCGATGACATCGAACTCGTCCGTCAGGCGCTCGACGTCGGTCGGTGGAACCTGATCGGCATCTCCTACGGCACCACGACCGCGATGGAAGTGATGCGTCGGCACCCTGACAGCGTCCGCAGCGCGATCCTCGACAGCGTCTACCCGCCTGAGCGTTCGACGATCGCCGACGTCGAGGGCGGCCTCGACCACCTGCTCGCCGTGTTCGACGACACGTGCCCTCCGGGAAGCGGGTGCAACCCGACCGACGAGGCCTTCTCCGATCGGTTCCGGGCGATCACCGCTGCACTCGACGAGAACCCGGCCGTGACGACGCTCACCGACCCGATCACCGGTGAGCCGTTCGATGCGCTCCTCGACGGCGGCGACTTCGCCAACGCCGCGTGGCTCGCCGTGTGGAGTGGCAACGTGCCCGACCTCGTGGCCGGAGCGGTCGCCAGCGACGATCCGGCCGCCTGGACGTCGGCGATGCAGGTCGTGCTCGACATCTTCGTGGCCGACTACGGCGACTCGAGCCTGCTCATGGCGGACGCCGTCGAGTGCCGCGACCGCGGTGGCGCACTCGGCCGCGAGGCGATCGACGCGGCGGTCGTCGAACGCCCGGAGTTCTCCGGCATCTTCCAGTACGCCACGTACGTGGGGCACGGCATCACGTGCGACGGCCTCGGCCTCGGGACGATCGAGGGGTGGACCGACCCGCTGGTGTCCGACCTGCCCACGCTCGTCGTCGCCGGTCGCTGGGACGCGGTGACCCCGCCGGCCTGGGGCGAGGCGTTGCTCGACGGGCTCCCGAACGGCCGGTTCTTCGAGTATCCGGGCCTCGCCCACGGCACGTACGCCGTCACCGACTGCTCGGAGTCGATCAGTCACCAGTTCCTCGCGGATCCGACCGGGGAGATCGACAGCTCCTGCATCGCCGCCATGACCGACCACTTCGACGACCGACCCGAGGAGCTCGACGGCTCATGACCACGTCGACCGATCCGCCGTCCGCCGTTCCCGAGGGCATCGAGAACGTGGCGCTCGTCCACACCGACCGTCAGCGCGCGCTGCACGCGTACGAGCGGCTCGGGTTCACGATGACTCCGCAGGGTCGGTACCTGCTCGGTGGCGCCGGCGGGATCGAACTCGGTCTGGCCAACCACCACGCCCTGTTCCGCCACGGTGGCTACTGGGAGATCATCACGGTCGGCGACGGCGAGAAGCTCGACGTCGGCTACGGCGCACTGCTGGACCGCCACGGTGTCCACCTCGCCAAGGTCACGCTCCGCCTCCCGGACGCTCCCGGAGAAGTCGAGCGGTTGCGCGAGATCGGCGTCGAGGCATCGGGGCCCGTGGCGATGCGACGGAGCCTCGACGTCGCGGGCCGAACGGTCGACGTCGACATGGAGCTGCTCTCCTACCCGGATCACTGGGACGCCTGGCTCCACTCGTCGCTCATCCACGCCGATCGCTCGATCAACTACGTGCCCGAGCTCCTCGACCATGCGAACGGCACCGAGGCCATCGAGGGCGTCATCATCGCGACCGGCGACGTCGACGCCACGTGCGCCCGCCTCACCGACTTCAGCGCCGCAGCGCCGCTCTGGTCGGACGACTCGGCGGTCGTGCGTCTCCCCGACGGCACGCGCTTCGAGGTCTGGCCGACCGACGCCGCCGACGAGCGGTATCCGGTCCGCTGGTCGGATCAGCCTGAGAGCCTCAGGGCGGTCATCTTCTCGGTCCCGTCGATCGAGGAGCTCCGTGGCTTCTTCGACGCACGCGGGGTCGCCCACGGTGGCACCGAGGTCGTGGAGGTCGACCCGTCCGAGGCCGAGGGTGTCCACCTCGTGTTCGAGGAGCCGACCCGACCGCCGACGCCCGTGTGACGATCAGGGTCCCGAGCAGACCTCAGGAGCCGCTTCGCCGCGGCTGAGGCACTCGACCGAACCGGTCCAGGAGTCGGGATGGACCTGCACCACCCGGTCGCCGAGCGGCTCGTCGAGCGTCAAGACGAGCTCGGTCTCGAGTTCGATGTCCTCGCAGTCGGTGCCCGACGTGTCGTACTCGGCCCGCACGACCACCACATCGTCGGACTCGTCGACACTGGCCCGTGCCTCCTCGGCGTCGCACCGTTCGTGGGTCACCGTGACGAGCACGCCGTCGACCTCGGGGGACGTCTCGATCACCGTGATCGGTCGGGGGTCGTACTGCGGCCGGAATGCCAGGTACACGATGCCGGCGACGGCAACGCCGAAGACCACCACGATGATCCGGATGGCCCTCGGCGTGATCTGGGCCGACCGGCGGCCGGGTGGCGTCGGAATGCGGCGCCTGCCCCGCGAGATCGGTCCGCGTGTGTCCCGACCGGAGCCGTTTCCGCCGTCGGACAACCCGACGTCATCGTCATCGTCGTCGAACGCCGGGCCGAAGTTGCGGGGCCACACGACTCTTCGTCGACGGATCAGTCGTCGAGCTTGAGGGCTTGGATGAAGACGTCGCCGGGCACCTCGACCCGTCCAATCGCCTTCATCTTCTTCTTGCCCTCTTTCTGCCGTTCGAGCAGCTTGCGCTTGCGGGTGATGTCGCCGCCGTAGCACTTGGCGGTGACGTCCTTGCGCTTGGCCTTCACGGTCTCACGGCTGATGATCTTGCCACCGATCGCCGCCTGGATCGGCACGTCGAACATCTGGCGCGGGATGAGCTCCTTGAGCTTCTCGCACATGCGGTTGCCGTAGGCGTAGGCGTTGTCGCGGTGCACGATCGTGGAGAACGCGTCGGCCGGCTCGCCGTTGAGCAGGAGGTCGACCTTGACCAGTTGCGACGGGCGATAGCCGACGAGCTCGTAGTCGAGGCTGGCGTACCCCTTCGTACGCGACTTCATCTGGTCGAAGAAGTCGACGACCACCTCGGCGAGCGGCAGCTCGTACACGAGCTCGACGCGCTCGGGCGAGAGGTACTCCATCTTCTTCATCTCGCCGCGCCGGGTCTGGCACAGATCCATGAGCGTGCCGGTGAAGTCGGTCGGCGTGATGATCGAGAGGCGGAAGTACGGCTCCTCGATCACGTCGAGCTTTTGCGCCGGAGGGAGGTCGGCCGGGTTGTCGACGACGATCGTCTCGCCGTCGGTCTTGGTGACCCGATACTCGACGCTCGGTGCGGTGGCGATGAGGGCGAGGCCGAACTCGCGCTCGAGCCGCTCCTTCACGATCTCCATGTGGAGCAGCCCGAGGAACCCGCAGCGGAAGCCGAACCCGAGCGCTCCCGACGACTCGGGCGTGTAGGTGATGGAGGCGTCGTTGAGCTTGAGCTTCTCGAGCGACTCGCGGAGGTGTTCGAAGTCGTCGCCGTCGATCGGGAAGATCCCGGAGAAGACCATCGGCTTTGGATCCTGATAGCCGGGGAGCACCGAGTCGGCGGCACGACTGGCGAGCGTGACCGTCTCACCCGAGCGGGCGTCGCCGACGTCCTTGATGCCGGCGATGAGGTACCCGACCTCACCGGGGCCGAGCACGTCGACGGGCGTGTTCTCGGGTCGACGAGACCCGATCTCGATCGCCTCGTGGGTGGCGTCGGCCTGCATGAAGAGGAGCTTCTCGTCGGGTCGCATCGTGCCGTTGACCACTCGCACCGACGACACGACGCCGCGGTACTGGTCGAACTGGGAGTCGAAGATGAGGCCCTGGAGCGGCGCGTCGGCGTCACCTGCGGGCGCCGGGATGCGGTCGATGACGGCGTCGAGGAGGTCGGGCACGCCCTCGCCGGTCTTGGCCGACATCTTGATGATCTCGTCGCGAGGGATGCCGAGGATCGTCTCGATCTCGCCGGCGTACTTGTCGACGTCGGCCGCAGGCAGGTCGATCTTGTTGAGCGCAGCCACGATCTCGAGGTCGTGTTCGAGCGCCAGGTAGCAGTTGGCGAGCGTCTGGGCCTCGATGCCCTGCGCCGCGTCGACGACGAGGACCACGCCTTCGCAGGCAGCCAGCGAGCGGCTGACCTCGTACCCGAAGTCGACGTGGCCGGGGGTGTCGATGAGATGGAAGACGTGGTCCTTCCACTCGACGCGCACGTTCTGCGCCTTGATCGTGATGCCGCGTTCGCGCTCGAGGTCCATCGAGTCGAGGTACTGCTGCTTCATGTCGCGCGCCTCGACCGCACCGGTGATCTCGAGGATGCGATCGGACAGCGTCGACTTGCCGTGATCGATGTGAGCGATGATCGAGAAGTTGCGGATCCGCTCGAGATCGGTGGTGCGGGGCGTGGCGCCGGACATCGTCATGGCCTGTCCAGTATCCCGGTTCTCGTGCGGAGTTGCGCGCTGCAGCTCCGTTGGTGTGACGACGGCCCACCGATAGCGTGCAACGGCTGTTCGGGGCGGATTCGCCCGCCCGAGCCACGTATCGAGGAAGAGACGATCCCATGGCCAACATCAAGAGCCAGAAGAAGCGCATCAAGACCAACGCGAAGGCCTACGAGCGCAACCGCGCCGTGCGCGCCGAGCTGCGCACCCGCAGCAAGGCCGCCATCGCGTCCGGTGACACGTCGAGCGACGAGGCCCGCATCGCGATCAAGCGCATCGACATGGCCGCCTCGAAGGGGATCATCCACAAGAACGCGGCGGCTCGGAAGAAGAGCCGCCTGATGAAGCAGATCTCCGGCAGCTGAATCACCCGGCGGCTCCGCCGCCTTCTCGTGAACGTCGACGACACGCGAGGTCGTCAGAGCTCACGAGAACGCAGCGAGCTGCGGTCAGCGGAGCTTGCTGAGCCGGGCGACGAGGATCTCCATCGTCAGTTCGGCGTCGATGTCACGTTTGCCGCGCAGGTCGAGGTCGGCCTCGGCGAGCAACGTGATCGCCCGCTTTACCGGCGCACCGCCCAACCGGCGGTACTGCGCCAGCGCCTTCTTCGCCGGGTACGGCGACCGGATCCCGGTCGCCGCCATGGCGTCCTTCTCGCTCCGGGCATCGACCCCGTCGAGCTTCGCCAGGGCCGAATAGTGGCCGTGCAGCGTCGCCATGATCTGCAGCGGATGGCGACCGCCTCCGTGCATCATCCGCCCGAGGAGCGTCAACGCCTTCGTGGTGTCTCCCGAGTCGATCGCGTCGGTGAGGTCCCACGGCGGAACTCCCCCCGCCTCGCCGAGGTGGGGTTCGATGTCGGACTCGCGCAGCGTCGCCCCCGGACCGAAGGCACCGCGGAGCGTCTGGAGGACACCGTCGAGCTTGCCCGGGTCCTCGCCGAGCCAGTCGATGAGTCGCTGCGTCGCACGACCATCGATCGAGAGGTCGGCCGCCGAGATCTGCTCGCGCACCCAACCCGCCCGATCGCCGGCCTTCTTCGGCGCGCCGGTCGCCGTGACCGCACCCACCGCCTTCACGGCGTCGACGAGCTTCTTCGACATCCGACCGTCACCGCCCTCGACCAGCACCACGTCGGACGTGTCGAGCGGCTCGTCGAAGTAGTGCAGGAGGGCCGGGAGGTCGTCGGCGTTGAACCGGCTGACGTCGCGGGCCACGACCACCCGTTTGTCGGTGAGGAACGGCGGCGTCTGCGCGGCATCGACGACGAAGCGCATCTCGTACTCGTCACCCTCGAACTCGTCGACGATCATC